>NZ_JBKQWU010000004.1:0-154556 GCF_047275745.1 Amaricoccus sp. W119
CGTCCAAAGCCGCTTCGTCCGACGCGCCATAACGTGGTCCATAGTGTCCGCTATCCTCACCGGACGCTATCCGACGCTCCCAGCGCTCGGCAGCGCGGTCGCCCCGGACGCTTACATGTCGACCCCGCAAGTACATGAACATGGCGCCGCTCCGCGCGGCGGAAGCGCAGCCTTCGGAGCCGCCACCGCATGAGTGAGAGTGCGAAAGAGTCTGGACGCTACCGCGGTGGCACGCCGATCGATATGCGCGCGGCGTCATTTCAGGGAGGAGGCTATCCACCGCCTCGGTACCTGGCGCGACCGCGAATCTGTCGAGATCGCCACCCCCCGGACGGGTCGAGCGGTTCAGCACCTGCCGCCTGATTGAGCCGACGGGCACATCCCGCCGTCTGAGGCCGGGAATCGCTCCCGCGCCGATCTGGCGATCCACGATGTCACGCCGCAGCACTCAGGCAAACCTGCCTCCGCAAGTGCGTCACGGTCCAAGCAGCTAGGCGCGGCCAAGCCTCGGACGGCCGCGAAGGTGGAATTGCCCCAGCCCGCCGGAATGCCGCGGTTCCCTCGCATGTCGGACAGCTCTGCCGGACACGATGCCTGGCGAGGACTTGCGAGGCGTTCGTCCCGGGTGACCGGGACCGTGAAGGCACGATCGGGCGCGCGCGGCTACTTGCCCTCGATGCGCCAGGCGGCGACGGCGAGGCTGGCTGAGAGCAGCAGCATCGCCCAGGCAGGTGCGAGTTCGACCTGGCGGATGTCGCGCAGCTGGTAGGCCCGCCGATCCGCGAGGCCGATCCAGCCGCGGCCGTCTGCGACGCGGCCCTCGCGGACCATACGGATCCCGGGCAGCCCGTCCTCGATCCGCTTCACGCCGCCGCGCGTACCAGAGGCGAGCGGGCCGAGCAGGTCGCCGGTCGAGACCGGATCGCGGAATTCGTGCGGCGCGGGCGGGCCGACGACCGCGGTGGTGGCGAGATCGCCGTTCGCGAGGCGCCAGGCGCCGTTCTCGGCGACCTCGATCCGGCCTTGCCATCGGCCGGGAGCGACCTCGGTCATCGGGATCACGCTTTCGGTTCCCGAGGGGCTGGTCGCGAAGACCTCCGGGATCGTGTCCCCGAGCGTGCGCCGCGTCACCACCACCGCGCCCTCGTCGCCGGTGCCGAGCAGCACCTCCTCCTCCAGCTCCGGTTCCTTCATCAGCCAGTGCGCGAGCCGGCGCAGCAGCTCCATCTGCGGCCCGCCGCCCTCGTAGCCCCGGCTCCAGAGCCAGGCCTCGTCGGAGGTCAGGACGGCGACGCGGCCTTCGCCTTCGCGCTGTGGCACCAGCAGGGGGGTGTTGTCGGGCCCTTCCATGATCACCGGCCCGCGCGCCACCACGTCGACCGCGCGGAACCAGCGACCCCATCCCGGCGTCCCATCCTCCGCCGGCGGCCGGGGGGCGTGGGTTCCGAGCCCGGCGGTCACCGGGTGCCGCTCCCCGACGAGCGGGACCCGGGGCACGAAGCCCTCCTCCATCACGCGCCCGGTCGGCTCGACGGGAAGCACGTCGCGCAGGGGGGAGCGATAGAGGCTCTCCGCGCCCGCGAAATCGGCGCCGCTCGCGATCAGGAGCGCGCCGCCGTCGCGGACGTAGCGCACGATATTGTCGAAATAGGTGTTCGGCAGGATGCCCCGGCGCTTGTAGCGGTCGAAGATGATCAGGTCGAATTCGTCGACCTTCTCCATGAACAGTTCTTGCGTCGGAAAGGCGATCAGAGACAGTTCGAAGACGGGAACGAAATCCTGCTTGTCGGGCGGGCGCAGGATGGTGAAATGCACGAGATCGACCGACGCGTCGGACTTCAGCAGGTTCCGCCAGGTCCGCTCACCCGGATAGGGCTCGCCCGAGACGAGCAGCACCCGGAGCCGGTCGCGCACGCCGTTGATCGAGACGATCTGCGCGTTGTTCCGGTCGGTGAGTTCACCGCTCCGGGCCGGGGTGGAGACGCGGAGCGTGTTGGCGCCGCCTCGGGTCAGGGTCACCGGCAGGGACACGCCGCGGTTCAGGGGAATCTGGAAATCGAGCGGTTCGCCGCCGTCGAGCGCGATCGACAGCACCGCCATGCCGCCCGTCTCCGGCGCCGCGCCGAGATCCTCGACGCGGAGCGTGAGGCTTACCGCCTCGTCCACGATCGCGAAGGCGGGGGCGGTCTCGATCACGACGCGCCGATCCCAGTCGGCCGCGTGGCCGGTCAGGAGCACCTGCACGGGCGCCGGGAAGGAGGTCAGCGCGCTCTGATCATGGATCTGCCCGTCCGTCACCAGGATCGCACCCGCGATCCGGTCGGCGGGGAGTTCGGCCGTCGCCTCGGCGAGCGCGGTCAGGAGGTTCGTGCCATCGGCGCCGGCATCGGTCACCCGGATCTCGCGCACTTCGAGCGGGGCGATCGCGTCGAGCCGCCGCAGTTCCGTACGCAGTCCGTCGAGCGCGGCGTCGAGTTGCGCCCGGCGGTCGTCGAGCGCGTTGCTGGCGCTGTCGTCGAGCACCACGAGCGCGATATTCGGCACCGGCGTCCGATCCTCGCGCCGGAGCGAGGGACCGGCGAGCGCGAAGAGGAGGACGAGGACGGCCAGCGCGCGCAGCCACCAGCCGGCGAGCCCGCGCCAGAGCGCCACGACGACCACGACGAGGCAGAGCGCCGCCAGCGCCAGGATCACCGGCGGCGGAAGGGCGGGATCGAAACCGACCGACTGGAACATCTACTGCCCCAGCCGATCGAGCAGGGCCGGGACATGGACCTGATCGGATTTGTAGTTTCCAGTCATGACATACATGATGAGATTGATGCCGAACCTGAGCGCGATCTCGCGCTGGCGCTCGCCCGCGATGCCGCGGCCGACCGGGAACATGGCCGAACCGTCGGGCCGCCGCGCCCAGGCCGCCGCCCAGTCGTTGCCGCCGATGACGACCGGGGTCACGCCGTCGTTGAGATTGCGGAACGGCATGCCCTCGACCTGCTCCGCCTCGGGCGCCGCCTCGACCCAGACCGCGGTATTCGCCCAGCGGCCGGGGAAGTCCTGCAGCAGATAGAAGGTCCGCGTCAGCACGTGATCCGCGGGCAGGGGCTCGAGCGCGGGCACGTCGAGCCGGGTCGCGATCCGCTGGAGCACGCGTCCGTTGGGTGTCGTGCTGCCCATCGCGTTGCCGAGGTCGGCGTCGCGGGTGTCGAAGAGGATCATGCCGCCGAAGCGCAGGTAATCGTTCAGCCGGCGGTAGCCTTCGTCCGAGAGGCTCGGCTGGCTCTCGGAAATCGGCCAGTAGAGGAACGGGTACATCGCGATCTCGTCCGCCTCGAGATCGACGCCGACCGGTGCCGCGGGCTCGACCGCCGTGCGTTCGTAGAGCTCTTCGCTCAGCCCGCGCAGCCCCGCCTCGCTGATCTGGTCGACCCGGCGGTCGCTGGTGCGGACATAGGCCAGAACGGTCTCGTTCGCGGCGTAGATCGCGCGTTCATCGGCGCTGGCGTCGGGACCCGGCGGCTGGCGCGACCCGAAGCCTGGTTCGCCGTACCTCCGCGGGTAGTCGCCGAAGTTCGGATCGCCATAGCCCTGGTCATCGAATCCCTGCGTCCGTTCGAGCGTCTCCGGTCCCGCGTGGTGGCTGGAGCGGTCCCAGCCGTCGTCCTGCGCCTTCACCGGCCCCGGTTGCGCGAGCAGCGCGAGTGCCAGAAGCGCGCTCGCAGCGGCCGCGCCGCGCGCCCCTCCGACGCGGCCGAGCCGGCCGGAGACGCGGAGCGTGGCGATCACGTCGAGCGCGAGCAGGACGAGCGCGGCGGCGATGAGCAAGGGGCCGAGGCGGATCTCGGGCGGCTGGGCGATGGTCTCGATCCGGACCGCGGCGGGCAGGCCCGCGAGCGGCGCGAGCGTATCGTCGGGGCGCATCACATTGAGCGCGACCCGGCGGTCGCCGCTCGCATAGATACCGGGGGGCATCTCGCGCGACGGGCGCTCAGTGATCAGCCGCTCCCCGGCGACCCCGGCGGCGAGGCCCGGCGACTCGGTGTCGCCGAACCCGTTCAGCACCTGCGAAGGGGTCCAGACGGTCCCGGCGATCTCCTCCGCGGTGTCGGCGAGTCCGCCCGCGCTCTGGGTCAGCCGCTCGAGCATCCGGAGAAACAGGCCCGAGAGCGGCAGGTTCGACCAGTCCGCGTTCGCGGTCACATGGAAGAGCACGATCCGGCCGTCGCCCGACCCGCGCCCGGTTACGAGCGGCGTTCCGTCCTCGAGCGTCGCCATGACCCGGTTGGGCAGATCCGGGTCGGGCTGCGCCATGACCTGCGACGAGATCTCGACATCCCGAGGTACCTGAAGCCCGGCGAAGGGGCTGGTCTCGGCGAAGGGGCGCAGCTTGCGTGGCGCGCCCCACGACATCGCGCCGCCGATCGAGCGTCCTCCGGCGCGGAGCCGCACCGGCAGCAGCGGGTCCTCCTCGGTTTGACCGGCGCCCGATTGCGCGAGCCGGGGCCCGGCGAAGCGGATCAGCAGCCCGCCCCGGTCCACCCATGCGGTGAGATCCCGCTGCTCCGCCGGGTTGAGCCCCCCGACATCAGCGAGGATCAGCACATCGGGCGCCGCGTTCAGCGTCTCGGCGAGCGGCGCCTCGACCACCTCGGCGAAAGGCTCGAGCGCCTGGCGAAGATAGTGCAGCGGGTCGGCGAGATCCTGCGCCTCGCCGGCGGCGCCACCGGACATGAGCCCGACCTTGCGCCGGCGCACCGAATCGTCGGCGAGCGCGACGCCGGCGGCGGAGCGCCGCTCGGTGAGCGCGATCCGCGCGACCCGGTTGCGAAGCTCCGCCGGCAGATCGAGCGCGATATCCGTGGCGCCCGCGCCTTCGGCGAAATCACCGACGCCGGTGCCGAGCGTACGCTCGATCCCGTTCGGGTCCGGGCCGATCGCGGCCACCCCGACCGCCCGCGCGACCTCGGTCTCGGCCCGGAGCGCGGTCACGGTGAGCGCCCCCTCCACCAGCCGCGGCGGCGTCAGCGCCAGGGCGGTGTCGGGCGGTGCGACCATCGTCACGCGGCCATGCCCGGTGAGCGCATCCGCGAGCGCGGCCTCGGCCCCGTCGGAGACGCCATCGGTCAGCCACAGCGTCTCGAAATCCCCCTCGGCCCCGGCGAACCAGTCGGCCCAGGCCCCCCGGTCAGGCCCCCAGCCGCGCGGCGCGAAGCCGGGGAGCCGTTCCGACCAGTCCGGAGCGGCGCGGAAGGGGGGCGTCGGTTCGGACGGAACCTGCTCGGCCATCGAGAGGACGGCGGCGGGCCGGCCGGAGCGCGCCGCCTCGTCGAGCGCGGCGCCCGCGCGGGCCATGCGCGCCGCCCAGTCGGGCGCGTCGCCCCAGCCACCGTCGAGCAGCACGACCAGCGGCCCGTCGCCCGCCTCCGGCCGCGGATTCAGGACCGGGCCTGCGAAGGCGATGATCGCAGCGGCGAGCGCCAGCATCCGCAGGAGCAGCAGCCACCAGGGCGTGCGCTCCGGCATCTTCTCCGGATCGCGCAGGCCAAGCAGCAGCCGCACGCCGGGGAAGGCCCGCCGCCCCGGCGCCGGAGGCACGGCGCGCAGGAGCCACCAGAGCACGGGAAGCGCCAGAAGCCCCGCGAGCAACCAGGGCGCGGCGAAGGCGAGGGAGCCGATCATCTTCCGCTCAGATCCTTTCTCCCACCGCCATGTAGAGCCAGAGCAGCGCCGTGCGAGGCGGATGGCTCGTCAGATGCCGCAACACCCGCCAGCCGAGCCCGCGCGCGAGATCGTCGATCCGCCCCCGTTGCTCGGCGAGGCGCGCCGCGTAGGCCTCGCGCAAGGCCCGGGCGCGCTGCGTCTCGAACTCGGTCCCGCCGCCCATGCTCTCGAAGATCACCCGGCCGTCGAAGGGGAAGGTCTCCTCGGTTTCGTCGAGCACCTGGACGAAGCAGCCGCGCACGCCCTGATCCGCCGCGTGGCTGAGCGCCGGCATATAGGCGTCGAGATCGCCGAGAAAATCCGAGAAATAGACGGCGCGCGCGCCCCTCGGCAGCCGGTCGGTGGGCGGGGCGCCATAATCGGGGCGATCCTCGCGTTCGGAACCGGCGAGGGCGAGAGCGAGCTTGTTCAGCTGTGTCCGCCCGCCGCGCGGCTGCTGCGCGGCGGTGCCCATCAGCGCGACGCGCTCGCCGCCGTTGATGAGCAGGACGGAGAGCGCCAACGCGAGCAGCCGTCCGCGCTCGGCCTTCGACCGGGCCTGCGCGTCATCCGAGCCGCGGTAGTCCATCGAGAGCGCGTCGTCGGCCCAGAGCGCGACGGTCTGCGCCGCCTCCCATTCCATTTCGCGGATGAACTGCTGGTCGGACCGTCCGGACCTGCGCCAGTCCACCGCCGAGCGGGCATCGCCCGGAACCGCCTGACGATACTGCCAGAAGTTCTCGCCATGGCCGGCGCGCCTGCGCCCGTGCACGCCCATCGCCACCGTCGCCGCGAGGATCTCGGCCTCGGCGAGCAGCGGCGGCAGGGCGCCGGCGACCTTCTCGGCGTCGCGCCGCAGACCGACCGGTCCCTGCGGCTTCATCCTCCCGCGGAGGATGGGCTGGCTCACGCCGCCGCCTCCAGCCGCATCACATCGCTGACCAGCTGCGCGATCAGCTCGTCGAGCGTGCGGCCCTCGGCGCGCGCCGCGAAGCCGAGCGCCATGCGGTGAATGAGCGCCGGCCGCGCCAGCGCCGCGACATCGGTGAGATCGGGAACCAGCCGCCCATGCAGGAGCGCGCGGGCGCGCACCGCGAGCATCAGCGCCTGCGCCGCCCGCGGGCCCGGTCCCCAGCTTACCTGCTGCGAGACGAGCGGATGGGCGTCCGCCGTCCCCGGCCGGGCCGCGCGCACGAGATCGAGCACGCGGTCCACCACGGCGTCGCCGACCGGCAGCCGCCGGACCAGCCGCTGCGCCGCGATCAGCGAGGTCGCATCGAAGACCGGCTCGGCCGTCGCATCCTCGATCCCGGTCGTCGCCAGGATGATCCGCCGCTCCGCCTCGCGGTCGGGATAATCGATCTCGACCTGCAGCAGGAACCGGTCGAGCTGCGCCTCGGGGAGCGGATAGGTGCCTTCCTGCTCGATCGGATTCTGGGTCGCGAGCACGTGGAACGGACGGGGCAGGGGCCGCCGCTGACCCGCGACGGAGACCTCCTTCTCCTGCATCGCCTGCAGGAGCGCGGACTGGGTACGGGGGCTCGCCCGGTTGATCTCGTCGCCCATCAGCAACTGGCAGAAGATCGGCCCGTCGATGAAGCGGAAGGCCCGGGTGCCGTCGGCGCCGGTCTCTAGCACCTCGGCGCCGAGAATGTCGGCGGGCATCAGGTCGGGCGTGAACTGGATCCGATGCGCGTCGAGCCCGAGCACGGTGCCGAGCGTCTCCACGAGCCGCGTCTTCGCGAGGCCGGGGACACCGACGAGCAGCGCATGGCCGCCGCAGAGGATCGCGATCAGCACCTGTTCGACGGCGGCGTCCTGGCCGATGATTCGGCGCCCGATCATCTCCTGGGCGCGGACGAGCCTTGATCCGACCTCCTCGATCTCGGCGACAAGGGCCTCCGGATCGTCCATCCGGCCGTCGACCTCGGTGCTCATCGCTTCCGCCTTTCCGCGCGAAACACGCGCACAAGTGTTGTCCGACCCTCCACCCAGCCCTATTGTTCTCCTCGGCGGACCCGGCCGGGGCTGCCGGACAGTCTCAGTCTGAACGAGAATATCGACAGCTGCCACCGCGACAATGACCAATCGGGATCACAAACCGGACAGGGCGCCAAGCGCCGACACGATCGCCGCCGCCGCGACCGCGGCCGGCAAGAAGGGCCTGCCGCCCGTGCATCTCTGGGACCCGCCGTTCTGCGGCGATCTCGACATGCGCATCGCGCGGGACGGCACCTGGTTCTATCTCGGAACGCCGATCGGCCGGCCGGCGCTGGTCCGGCTCTTCTCCACCATCCTGAAGCGGGAGGGGGATCGCTACTATCTGGTGACCCCGGTGGAGAAGGTCGGCATCATCGTCGATGACGCGCCGTTCCTCGCGGTGGATTTCGCCGTGACCGGCGCGGGGCAGGACCAGACCGTGAGTTTCACCACCCTGACCGGGGACGAGACGACAGCGGGGCCCGACCGTCCGATCCGCGTCACGCGCGATCCCGAGACCGGTGAGCCGACGCCCTATGTGCTGGTCCGCGCCAATCTCGAGGCGCTGATCGATCGCAAGAGCTTCTACCGCCTGGTCGAGCTCTGCGTCGCGGAGAGCGTGGATGGGGTCGAGCAGTTCGGGCTCTGGTCGGGCGGCGCGTTCTTTCCGTTCCAGCCCGCCGGGGAACTCGACCTCGGGCAACGTTCGGAGGCGCCAGCCTGAGCCAACGGGCCTGAGCCACCGGGTCTGAACCACCGGGCCTGAGCCGGTGGCACCGGTCGGTATCCGGCGCCGGTATCGCCCGCGGAAAGCCCGCGGGCGTCGCGCCGATCCCGAAAGACTCAGTCCTTCAGGTCGCGCTGGTAGATCCAGTCGAAATCCGGGTGGTTCGCGAAGCGCCACTTGCGGATCGGACCGGCCATCACGTTGAGGTAGTAGAGGTCGAACCCGTAGGGCGCGCCGCAGGGATGGTGGCCCTTCGGCACCAGAACCACATCGTGGTCGGCGACCGCCATCGTCTCGTCGAGCGACCCGTCCTCGGTGAAGACCCGCTGCAGTCCGAAGCCCTCGGCCGGATTCAGCCGGTGGTAGTAGGTCTCTTCGAGATAGGTCATCCGCGGGAAATCGTCCTCGTCGTGCCGGTGCGGCGGGTAGGAGGACCAGTTGCCCTGCGGCGTGAAGACCTCGGTCACCAGGAGGCTGTCGGCGAAGTCCTGGTTCTCCATCGCGATCGAGAAGACGTGGCGCGTGTTCGCCCCCTTGCCGCGGGTTCCGGCATCGACATCCTCGGGCCCGATCACCCGCGCCTCGTGGCCACCGTTGCCGGGCGCCGCGCAGACCGCGAGCACGCAGTCGGTGGTGGCCGTCGCCGACCAGGAGGAGCCGTTCGGCACATAGACGCTCCAGGGCGGGGTCCGTTCCCAGACCGAGAGCCGCTCGCCGATCTCGCCGAAATCCTCGTCGCCGGCGCCGATCGTCGCCTTGCCCTCGACCAGAACGAGGATCACCTCGGTATCGCCAGTCTGCTCGGCCACGGTCTCACCCGTGGCGAGTCGGTAGAGACCGAAGCCGACATAGCCCCATTGGGCGGTCTCGGGGGTGATGTCATGCACCTTGCCGGTTGTCCCGGTCGGTTTGCGCAGGAGTTTGGAAGTCATCTCGTTTGATCCCTGTCCTTCAACGGCGTCGAACCGCGCGGGGTTCCGCGCGGTTCAGGGAATGGGCGGGCGGGCCGTCAGTCGATCCGCTGCAGCTCGCGCTTCGCCTCGTAATCGGCGCGGGCGGCCCTGACCTCCTCGCGCTCCGAGACTTCGGGGACGACGACATCCCACCAGTGCCCGCCTTCCTCGCTGGTCGGCATCGGGTCGGTGTCGATCAGGATCACATGGGAGGTGTCGGAGGCGCGGGCGCGCTTCATCGCCTCCTCGAGTTCCGCGATCGAGCCGACCTTCTCGGCCGTCGCCCCCATCGAGGCCGCGTGCGCCACGAAATCGATGCTGGAGGGTACGACATGGCGCGCTGTGTCGATGAGGTTGTTGAAGCTCGCGCCGCCGCATTTGATCTGCAGCCGGTTGATGCAGCCGTAGCCCCGGTTGTCGAGCAGCACGACGGTGATCTTGTGGCCGAGCATGACGCTGGTCGCAAGCTCGGAGTTCAGCATCATGTAGCTGCCGTCGCCGACCATCACCACCACGTCGCGCTCCGGCAGCGCCATCTTGACGCCGAGACCGCCGGCGATCTCGTAGCCCATCGTCGAGAAGCCGTATTCGAGGTGGTAGCCGTTCGGCTTCGAGGTCTTCCAGAGCTTGTGCAACTCGCCCGGCAAGCCGCCCGCGGCGCAGACCACGACGCCGTTCTCGTCCAGCCCGCGCTGCACGGCGCCGATGACCTGCATGTCGGTCGGAAGCGCGTTGCCGTCCTTCGGCGCCGCCGTCACCGCGTCCACCGCCGCGATCCAGTCGGATTTCAGCGCGGCGTCGATATCGGGCGCCTTGTGATCGCCGAGCAGCCCGTCGATCTCCTCGAGCGCCAGTTTCGCATCGGCGATCAACGGCAGGGCGTTGTGCTTGTGGGTGTCGAAGGGCGCGGCATTGATCGAGACGATGCGCCGGTTCGGGTTCTGGAACAGCGACCAGGAGCCGGTGGTGAAATCCTGGAACCTTGTTCCGACGCCGATCACCACATCCGCCTCCGCCGCGACCGCGTTCGTCGCCGCCGAGCCGGTGACGCCGACCGAGCCGAGGTTGAGTGGATGATCCCAGGGCAGCGCGCCCTTGCCCGCCTGGGTCTCGCCGACCGGAATGTTGTGCTTCTCGGCGAAGGCGCGCAGCGTCTCGGTCGCTTCCGCGTAGAGCACGCCGCCGCCCGCGACGATGAGCGGACGTTTGGCGCCCCGGATCGCGTCGGCCGCGACCTTGACCTCGCGCAGGCCCGGACGGGGCCGGCGGCGGTGCCATTCGCGCGGGGCGAAGAACTCGACCGGGTAGTCATAGGCTTCCGCCTGCACGTCCTGGCAGAAGGCGAGTGTCACCGGGCCGCAATCCGCCGGATCGGTCATCGTCGCGAAGGCGCGGGGCAGGGCGGTCAGAAGCTGCTCCGGCCGCTGGATACGGTCGAAGTAGCGGCTGATCGGCCGGAACGCGTCGTTCACGGTCATCGCGCCGTCGTTGAAATCCTCGAGCTGCTGCAGCACCGGATCGGGCGCGCGGTTGGCGAAGACATCGCCCGGCACGAAGAGCACCGGCAGACGGTTCACATGCGCGAGCGCGCAGGAGGTCGCGAGGTTGAGCGCGCCCGGCCCGATCGAGGTGGTGACGGCCATCGCCCGCTTGCGGTTCGACGCCTTGGCATAGGCGACGGCGGCGTTGGCCATGCCCTGCTCGTTATGCGCGCGCCAGGTCGGGAACTTGTCGCCCGCCGCGTAGAGCGCCTCGCCCATGCCGGCCACGTTGCCATGGCCGAAGATCGCCCAGCAGCCGGCGAGGAAGGGCACGCCCTCCTCGTTGAGCTGGGTCGAGCAGTAACGGACCAGCGCCTGGGCGGCGGTCAAACGAACGGTCTTCATGCCGCGGCTCCCTTGCGCGTCTTCGCCCGGGCCTCATCCCAGATCTGGCAGAGGCCCTGATATTTCCCGGCCATGTTGCTCACGGCCTCGTCGTCGGTCATCTCGCCGCTCAGCCAGCCACGCGCGGCCTCGGCGAAGATGGTGCGGCCAACCGCGAAACCCTTCACGAGATCATGGCCCGCCGCGACCTCGAAGCTCGCCGCCAGTTCCTCGGTCGGCGCTTCGAGCCCGAGGACGACGATGCCCCGCGTGTTCGGATCGTTGTTGGTGATCGCATCGCAGGCGTTCTTCCACGAGGCGTCGGTCTTCATCGGCTCGAGCTTCCACCAGTCGGGATAGACGCCGAGGTCGTAGAAGCGCTGGATGATCTCGGCCGAGGTGGTCTCGGTGACCGGCGCGACCTTGGAGGGGATGATCTCGAGCAGGAATTCCAGCCGGTTGGCGCGGCAGGCGTGGAAGAGCCGCGTGACGGTCGCCTCCTGCTCGGCCTTCATCTCGTCCGTGTCTTCGGGGTGGTAGAAGCAGAGCACCTTGACGACATGTTCGAGCGGCCATTCCGAGAGCGCCGAGCCGTAGTCGGGCTCGATCGCGTCTTCCAGCCGGAGCGGGCGGCTGCCGGGATATTCGACCGGGCGGCCGATCCAGAGGCCGGAACCGGCGGCGGCGTAGAGCGCCGAGCGGCCGACGCGGCCGTCGCAGAGGATGCCGTAGCCGGGGCGGCCATCGGCGACCTGGCGCGCGGCCCGCAGGCAGAGCAGCTTGAAGTCGTCGATCTTGTCGCGCGAAACGTCGAGCTCGTCGCAGACCGCCTCGATCTGCATCCGGTGGTCGAAGGCGAAGACATGCATCTCCGACCAGTCACGCAGCCGGTTGGTCGCCCAGTGCACCTGTTCGAGCTCCGCGTCCTTGCGAAGCGCCTTTTCCTTGATGCCGCGGTTGAGGAAGAAGTCGAGTTCCTCCCAGGACGGATAGGCGGGCGTGCAGCCGTGGCGCGAGACGGCGAAGGCGCCGCAGGCATTGGCGAACTTGAGGCTCGTCGGCCAGTCCTGATCGGTCAGCCATCCGCGCAGCAGGCCGGAGAAGAAGCCGTCGCCGGCGCCGAGCACGTTGAAGACCTCGATCGGAAAGCCGGGGCCGGTCTGGCCGTCGTCGAGGCTGTCGGGGATCTCGCCCTCGAAGGCGACCGCGCCCTGCGCGCCGCGCTTGCAGACCAGCGTCGCATCCGAGACGGCGCGGACGGCGCGGAGCGCCTCCACCGTGTCGGTCGAGCCGCCGGCGATGTGGAATTCCTCCTCGGTCCCCACGATCAGGTCGAAGAGATGCAGCGTGGACTGCAGCTTCGCCGTGACCTCCGCGCTCTCGATGAAACGCTCCTCGCCCGCCTCATGGCCCGCGAGCCCCCAGAGGTTCGGGCGGTAGTCGATGTCGAGCGCGGTACGGGCGCCGTTCTCGCGGGCGAGGTTCAGCGCCTTCAGGACCGCGGCTTCGGTGCGCGCATGCGAGAGGTGCGTGCCGGTCGCGACGACCGCGCGGGTGTCGGCGATCAGGGCGGGGTCGATGTCATCCTCGCAGAGCGCCATGTCGGCGCAGTTCTCGCGGTAGAAGATCAGCGGGAACTGTTCCTGATCACGGATGCCGAGCAGGACGAGCGCGGTCAGCCGCTCCGGATCGGTGACGACGCCGCGGGTATCGACACCCTCGGCCGCCAGCGTCTCGCGGATGAAACGGCCCATGTGCTCGTCGCCGACGCGGGTGATGAGGCCGGACTTGAGCCCGAGCCGGGCGGTGCCGGCGGCGATGTTGGTGGGCGAGCCGCCGATATACTTGTCGAAGGAGGCCATGTCCTCCAGCCGGCCGCCGATCTGGCCGCCGTAGAGATCGACCGAGGACCGGCCGATCGTGATGACGTCGAGGCTTGGCATGCTGGTTGTTCCCCCTTCTGCGCCCGCTTCGCGGGTCTGCGAATCAAAATTTTCGGCCCTGCTGGTTAAATAGAATATTTGTTCCGTTTTGAAAACCGGAATTCCACCGTCTCAGCCGTTTTCCCGCCGCGAACCCACGGCGACGGCGAGCGCGATCGCCAGCGCGAAGGTGGCGGAGAGCGCCCGGAACGCGCCCACGTCGATCTCCGAGACCAGGAGCGGGATCGCGTCGAGCCGTTGCAGCGGGCTCGACAGGCTGTCGGTGATCGCGACGACCGAGAGCCCTTCCTTGCCCGCGCTCTCGGCGAAGGCGACGGTCTCGGCGCTGTAGGGGGCGAAGGTGATCGCCAGTACCGCCTCGCCCTCGCGCAGCGCATGGGCGGTGTTGAGCTTGCCGACGCCGGTATGCAGGAAGCTCGGCACCCGCATCTTCTCGAAGGCATAGTCGAAATAGCAGGCGACCGGGAAGGCGCGGCGGAAGCCAACGACATGGATCATCGGTGCCCGGGCGAGCACCTCGACCGCGTTCTCCATCATCTCCGGTGAAACCGTGCTCATCAGCTTTTCGAGCGAGGCGCGGCCCGCCTCGACGAATTCGGCGAGCATCGCCGCCGGGCTCTCGGCGCCGAGCTCGCGCAGGTTGCTCAGCCGCGTGGCATAGTCGGGCCAGTTGCGCGCGTATTCCTCGCGGAAGAGCCGCTGCAACTGGGTGAAGCCGGTGAAACCGAGTTCCTGGCAGAAGCGCATCATCGCCGAGGGCTGCACCTCCGCCGCCGCGGCCAGTTCCGCGACTGTGGAGACCGCGACCCGATCGGGATATTGCGCGATGAAATCGGCGCATTGGCGCAGCCGTTTCGGCATCGCCTCGGCGCGCTCCGCGATCAACCGGAAAAGTTCCTCAAGCGTCGCGGGAGCCGAATCGTTCACTTCCGAAGCCATGACCCGCGTTCCCCCGTCCCCGGATCGTCCGCGTTCCCTGGCGGGCGATTTTGGAATATACATTCCATGCGGAGCGGCGGGTCTGTCAAGCGGGAAGACGGCGCATGATGCTCGCGCTTCACGGTGCCTGCCTCACAGCGCGTCATCCGCCATGGCCACGCCTCGACAGACCGGCGGGCGCGGGCTATCTGGCCGGCTTGCGCGAAAGGGGAGGGCCGGGATGCGGCGGAGAAGGCTTGGAACGGGCGGACCGGAGGTCTCGGCGGTCGGCATCGGCGCGATGTCCTTCGCCGGCGTCTATGGCGCCGCGACCGAGGAAGCGGCGCACGCGGTTCTGACGGCGGCGCTCGATCTCGGGATCGATCACATCGATACGTCGAACATCTATGGCATGGGGCTCTCCGAACGGATGATCGGCGCCTTCCTCGCCCGGCAGGGACGGGCCGCCGCCGGCATGTTCAGGATCGCGACCAAGGGCGGCATCACCCGCGATCCCGAAACCGGGGCGCGGTGCTTCGACAATTCGCGCGCGCATCTGGAGGCGGAACTGGACGGGAGCCTGCGGCGGCTCGGGCTGGAGACGGTCGATCTCTATTACGTGCATCGCCGCGACCCGGCGCTCGCGATCGAGGAGGTAACCGAGACGCTGGCGGGCTTCGTGCGCGCGGGCAAGATCCGCGCCTTCGGCTTCTCCGAGATCGCGCCTTCCTCGCTCCGGCGCGCGGCGGCGGTGTATCCGGTGGCGGCGGTCCAGTCGGAATACTCCCTCTCCACCCGCCTGCCGGAACTCGGGCTCATCCAGACCTGCGAAGGGCTCGGCACCACGCTAGTCGCCTTCTCGCCGGTCGGGCGGGGGCTGCTGACGGACCGGCCGCCGAACCGCGCGGCGATCGAGGCGTCGAACTTCCTCGCGAGCGCGCCGCGTTTCGCCGAACCCGACTACGCGGCCAATCTCGTCGAGGTCGCGCGCTTTCAGGCCCTCGCCGCCGAGATGGGGACCAGCGCCGCCGCGCTCGCCATCGCCTGGGTGCTGGCGCGCGCGCCCGGGAGTCTTGTCATTCCGGGAACGCGTTCGGTCAGGCATCTGCGCGAACTCGCCGCGGGGGCGGCGCTCGACCTGAACGGGGAGGATCTCGCCCGGATCGAGACCGCGCTTCCCGTGGGCTGGGCGCATGGCGACCGCTATTCGCGGGCCGCCTGGGTCGGACCGGAGATGTATTGCTGAGCGCCACCCTCGGGTCGGGCGGCGCGGGATACCGGGTTCTCAACCGACGCGGAGGACGTCATGCTGGCGATCTACGGACATCCGTTCGCCTCGTTCTGCTGGAAGGTCTACATCGCCGCGCGCGAGCGGGGCGTGGCCTATGAGGCGAGGATGGTCGATCCCGACCACCCAGAGAACAGCGCCTTCGTCGCGGCGGCGGCTCCGACAGGCCAGTTCCCCGTGCTGGTCCATGACGGCCGGACGGTCATCGAATCGGCCGCGATCATCGAATACCTCGACCTGAACTTCGGCGATGCGCCGCCGATGGTCCCGGAGGACCGGCGGAAGGCGATCGAGGCGCGGCAGATGGACGGGGTATTCGGCGACTACTTGGCCCGGCCACTGACGGATCTGGTGCTCGACGCGCTTCGGCCCGAGGACCAGCGCGACGCGATGGCGCGCGACGCCGCGCGGAGCGTGCTGGACCGGAGCTATGCCTGGCTCGACCGCTGGATGGCGGGTCGGGACTGGGCGGCGAACGGGACCTTCGGAATCGCCGATTGCGCGGCCGCCCCGGCGCTCTTCTACGCGCATTGGGGGCATCCGATCCCCGAGGAATACGCCGCGCTCCGGGCCTACCGCGCGCGGCTGCTCGCTCGTCCCTCGGTCGCGGCCACGGTGGACGATGCCCGCTATTTCCGTCCCAACTTTCCGCTCAAGGGACTGGCCGACCCGGACTGACCGCGCGCTCCGAAGCCCCAAGGTCGCTCAGTTCGCGGCGGGGGCACCATCGGGCGCGGGCTGGCCGTCGACCCAGAGGCCCTCGTAGACCTGACCATTGGCGAAGGTCATCTTGCCTTGGCCGACGCGGCGGCCGTTCTCGAAGGCGCCCTCGTAGACATCGCCATTCGCATAGGTGGCTGTCCCCGGGCCGTCGAGTTGTCCCGCCTGCCAGCTGCCCTCGAACGTGGCGCCGTTCGTCGTGGTCATCTTGCCCTGACCGTCGCGCAATCCGTCGCGGAAGGCGCCCTCGTAGCGGCCCCCATCGGCATAGGCCGCGACCCCGGTTCCGGAGATCACGCCCGCGACCCAGCCGCCCTCATAGGTGGTGCCGTCGGGATAGGTGACCTTGCCCTCGCCCTGGCGGCGGTCGTTGGCGAAACCGCCCTCGTAGACCGTGCCATCGGCATGACGCTCGGCGCCGGTGCCGGATTTGACCCCGTCGACCCAATCGCCATCGTAGGACGAGCCGTCGGCGTAGACGACCTTGCCCTCGCCCTGCCAGACGCCGTTGGCGAAGGCGCCCTCGTAGAGGGTCCCATCCGCGTGGCGCTCGACGCCCTCGCCGGAGAGCGCGCCGTCCGACCAGGTGCCCTCGAGGCTCGATCCATCGGGATAGGTGAGCTTGCCCTGGCCCGTGCGCTGGCCGCCGTCGAAATCGCCGACATAGGTCTGGCCATCGGGATAGACCGCCGTCCCGGGACCGCTGAGCGCCCCCGCGCGCCATTCGCCCTCGAGGCTCGACCCGTTGGAATAGGTGAGCTTGCCCTTCCCCTGCCGCTGGCCGGCGGCGAAACCGCCCTCGTAGACCGAGCCGTCCGTATAGCTCGCCTTGCCCTCACCCTCGAACCGGTCTTCCGCCCAATCGCCGGTGTAGCTCAGCCCGTCCTTCACCGTCAGCGTCCCCGCGCCCTGGCGCCGGTCATCGACGAAACCGCCGACGTAGAGGTCGCCATTCGCCGAAGTCGCACGGCCGAGCCCCTCGCGCTTGCCATCGGCGAAGGCGCCTTCGTAGCGTGCGCCGTCGGGCTGGGTCAGGACGCCTTCACCCTCGATCCGGCCGGCGACCCAGGCGCCGGCATAGACTGTGCCATCGGCCATCGTAAGCGTGCCCCGGCCCTCGGGCTGGCCCTGCGCCATCGCGCCCTCGTAGACCGAGCCGTCGGGATAGCTGATCCGGCCCTCGCCCGATTTCTCTCCCGCGACCCATTCGCCCTCGTAGACCGTGCCCGAAGGTTCGGTCGCGGTCCCGGTGCCCGATTGCAGGCCGTCGGCGAACTGGCCTTCGTAGCGGACGCCGTTCGCATAGACCGCGACGCCCTGGCCCGAGATCTGGCCGGCGACCCATTCGCCCTCGTAGGTGCCGCCGTCGGCATAGGTGATCTTGCCCTGCCCGTCGGGGCGCCCGTCATGGAACGCACCCGAATAGACCGCGCCATTGGGAAACCGCGCCGTGCCCTCGCCTTCGATGCGTCCTTCCACCCAGTCGCCGGAGTACTCATAGCCCGAGGGCAGCGTGTAGGTGCCTTGCCCGTGCTGGCGCCCGTCGAGGAAAGTGCCCGTATAGACGCCGCCGTTGTCGTATTCCTTCGTCAGCTCGCGCGTCTGGGCCGTCGCGGGCCCGGTGAGGTGCGCCGCGATGGCGGCGGCGGCGAGCATGCTCGCGTGTCGTATCACAGTTCCGCTTCTCCCGGGGCGCGCATCCGCTCCTGACCGCCGGTCGAGGGCGGGGCGAAGACGCGCCGTTGTTCTGCTCATGTTCCTCGCTCGCGGGCCGCGCCGCTGGCGGCCCGCAGTCTAGGGGGGGCTCCGCCGCGCGACAATGGGATTCCCGCTCACATTTCGATCCCGGCGGAGGAAAGCCCGCGGGCGCCGGGGTCGCTGCCGGATCGCAGCCTCGTCGCTGGCTTGTCGCGGCCTTGTCAGGCTGCCCGGGCGGCTCTATGCCGGATCAGGGCTTGACCGAGGAGAGACCACGGCATGACGGGCGGATTCCGGCTGACGATCGCGCAACTTAACCCGACGATGGGCGATTTCGCTGGCAACCGCGCGAAGGCGCGCGCCGCCCATGCCGAGGGCGTGGCGGCGGGCGCCGATTTCGTGGCGCTGCCCGAACTGTTCCTCACCGGCTACCAGACGCAGGACCTCGTGCTGAAACCGGCTTTCGTCGCGCATGCGATGGCCGAGGCGGCGGAACTCGCGCGCGAGACCGCCGGCGGCCCGCCGCTCGGCATCGGCCTGCCGATGCTGGTCGGTGACGAGACCTACAACACCTATGCGATCCTGAAGGATGGCGGCATCGCCGCCTTCGCGAAAAAGCACCACCTGCCGAACTACAACGTCTTCGACGAGCCGCGCGTCTACCGTTCCGGCGAGATCTCGGGGCCGTTCCAGATCGGGCCGCTCCGGATGGGGACGCCGATCTGCGAGGATGCCTGGTATCCGGACGTGGCCGAGACGATGGCCGAGACAGGGGCGGAGATTCTGATGGTGCCGAACGGCTCGCCCTTCCGGCGCGGCAAGTTCGAGGTGCGGATGATGCACATGGTGAACCGCGTCGTGGGGACCGGCCTGCCGCTCGTCTATCTCAACATGCTGGGCGGGCAGGACGACCAGGTCTTCGAAGGCGGCTCCTTCGTGCTCAATCCGAGCGGCAGGCTCATGCTCCAGCTTCCGTGTTTCGCGGAGGCGATCGCCCATGTCGATTTCGACCGGGGCGCCGAGGGGAGTGTCGGGGGGGCTGCCGGGGGCTGGCTCGCGCGGCCCGGCTCCATCGACCCGGTGCCGGACGCGGTCGAGGAAGACTACGCCGCGATGGTGATGGGCCTGCGCGACTATGTCGGCAAGTCCGGTTTCTCGAAGGTCCTGCTCGGCCTCTCGGGCGGCGTGGACAGCGCGATCGTCGCCGCGATCGCGGCCGACGCGCTCGGGGCCGCGAATGTGCGCTGCGTGATGCTGCCCTCCGAATACACCTCGCAGCACTCGCTGGAGGACGCCGAGGCGGTCGCGCGGGCGCTCGGCGTGACGCTCGACACCGTTCCGATCGAGCCGGGGCGCGCGGCGATCATGGAGACGCTGGCGCCGCTCTTCGGCCAGCGGCCGGCGGATCTGACCGAGGAGAACGTGCAGAGCCGGCTGCGCGGGCTGCTCCTGATGGCGCTCTCGAACAAGTTCGGCGAGATGCTGCTCACCACCGGCAACAAGTCCGAGGTCGCGGTCGGCTATGCGACGATCTATGGCGACATGAACGGCGGCTACAATCCGATCAAGGATCTCTACAAGACCCGCGTCTTCGATGCCTGCCGCTGGCGCAACACGCATCACCGAGGCTGGATGCTCGGGCCGGAGGGCGTGGTGATCCCGCCCCGTGTGATCGAGAAGCCGCCCTCCGCGGAGCTTCGGCCCGACCAGAAGGACGAGGACAGCCTGCCGCCCTACGAAGTGCTGGACGGCATTCTCGAACTGCTGATCGAAGGCGATCACTCCGTCGCCGAGGTGGTCGCGGCGGGCTACGACCACGAGACGGTGAAGAAGGTCGAGCGGCTCATATATCTCTCGGAATACAAGCGCTTCCAGTCGGCGCCGGGGACGCGTCTCACGCACAAGGCGTTCTGGCTCGATCGCCGCTACCCGATCGTAAACCGCTGGCGCGACCCGGGCTGACGGTTTCGGGAAGGGGCCTGGCTCCCGGGGCCGCCGCGGGCGGGCCTCGGTCCGCGGCGCATCCGCGCGGCTCCCGCCTATTCCGTCCAGTCGTCCACGCTCCGGATGTCATCGTCGGACCAGCCGAGGTGATGGGCAAGTTCGTGCACCAGCACATGGGCGACGAGATGGTCGAGCGCGACGTCGCCGCGCTCGATCCATTCCTCCAGGATCGGACGGCGGAACAGCCAGACGGCGTCGGGCCGCGTCGACTGGTCGAACACCGACCTCTCGGTCAGCGGGGTGCCGTCGTAGAGCCCCGTCAGTTCGAACGGATCTTCGATCGCCATCTCGCGCAGCGTCTCCTCATCGGCGAAATCCGCGACATGGATGCCAAGGCCCTCGCAGGCCCGCTGAACCTCCGGCGGCAGCCCGGCGAGCGCGCGCCGCGCGAGTTCCTCGATCTCGGCGAGGCCCGGCGCCTCGGCGGACAGGTTGTCGGTCATTGGTGTCTCTCCCCGCCGTTCCGGGTATCCGGGATCTCGGTCGGGCGGAAGGGGCGAGTGATCACGGCGAGTGGTCATGCGATGGTCATTTCGGCCGCGGCGGAGTAAGGGAGCGCGCCAAGGAGGCCGCCCATGACCGTCACCCGTTTCGCCCCGTCGCCGACCGGCTACCTGCATGTCGGCAACCTCCGCACCGCGCTCTTCAACGCGCTGACGGCGGCGAAGACGGGCGGGGAGTTCCTGCTCCGTCTCGACGATACCGATCGCGAGCGGTCGCGGCCGGAATACGCGGCGGCGATCGAGGAAGACCTGCGCTGGCTCGGGCTCCACTGGACCCGGCTCATCCGCCAGTCGGACAGGCTCGACCGCTACGCCGCCGCCGCCGAGCGGCTCCGCGCCTCGGGCCGGCTCTACGAGGCCTTCGAGACGCCAGAGGAGCTTGAGGTCAGGCGGCGCGTCGCCCGCGCGGCCGGGCGGCCCCCGGTCTATGACCGCGCGGCCCTGGCGCTCAGCGAGGCCGAGAAGGATCGGCTCCGGGCCGAGCGCGGCGGGCACTGGCGCTTCCGGCTGGATCGGACACGGGTGGACTGGGAGGACGGCATCCTGGGGTCGGTCTCCATCGACGCGGGCAGTGTCTCTGACCCGGTGCTGATCCGCGCCGACGGGCAGGTGCTCTATACCTTCGCGAGCGCGGTCGACGACACGGAATTGGCGATCACCGATGTGACCCGGGGCGCCGATCACGTCACCAACACCGCCGCCCAGATCCAGATCATCGCGGCGCTGGGCGGAACGCCGCCGCGCTTCGCGCATCATTCGCTCCTGACCGGTCCGGAGGGGGAGGCGCTCTCGAAACGGCTCGGCAGTCTCGCGCTGCGCGACCTTCGCGCGGGCGGGACCGAGCCGCTCGCGCTCCTGTCGCTGCTCGCGCGGCTGGGCTCGTCCGATCCGGTGGAGTCGAGGCGCAGCCTTCGGGAGATCGTCGAAGGGTTCGACATCTCCCGCTTCGGCGCCGCGCCGACCCGGTTCGATCCGGCGGAACTCGCACCGCTGACCGCGCGGTATCTCAGGGGGCTGACACTTGCCGAGATCGCGCCGGATCTCATGCGGCTCGGCGTGCCCGAGGCCGAACAGGCGGCCTTCTGGGACGCCATCGGCGGAAACATCGCGACCCGGGCCGAGATCGCCGACTGGTGGCGCGTCTGCGCCGAGGGACCGTCGCCCGGGAGGATCGCGGCGGAGGTCTCGCGGCGAGCGGATCATGCCTTCCTCCATGCCGCCCGCGCGCTCCTTCCCGCGCGGCCATGGGACGGCGAGACCTGGGGGGTCTGGACGGCCGCGGTCAGGGCCGAGACCGGCCGCAAGGGCAGGGCACTCTTCCAGCCGCTTCGGCGCTGGCTGACCGGGCGGGACCACGGGCCGGAGATGGCGCGGCTGATGCCGCTGCTCCGCTTTGTCCCGGATGTGCCGGAATAGGTTCACCTTTCGTCAACCATCATCTGCCTAGGCTGCCGGCTTCTCACAAAAGGAGGGACCGGCGATGGCCGAGCGGAAACGCGCGGAGCGCGGCAAGGGCGTGCGCCCCCGGAAGTCCGAGGTCTTGCCCGCGGAGGTTTTGCCCGTGGCGGAGATCCGGCGCGACCTCGACACGATGGAGACCTGGAACGCCGAGCGCCGGCTGAAGGAACGCGGCCTGCCCGAAGGCTGGGACGCGCTCGCCTGGGACCTGCCGGCGGAACCGGCGAAGACGAAGATGACGCTCCGGCTCGATCGCGAGGTCATCGACTGGTACGCCGCGCTCGGCCCGGATCACGGTGCGCGGATCAACGCTGTGCTGCGCCTCTACATGCTCGGCGTCCAGTCGCGCGAGATCGAGTCGCCCGAGCAGTTCGACTGGCGCGGCACTCCGGTCGCTGGTTAGACCCCCGGTACGGGTCACTCGGACCGACCGGGCGCGGAGACTCCGATGGTCGCCTGTCGTCTGGCACAAGCCGAAGGGGGACGGGACAACATCGTCGGGGTGCCGCGCCGAACACGGGGCCGTATCCCGCGTGCGACCCGCCAGCCCGCGCGTCGGATCAACATTGCCCCCGGCAATATGCCCCGGATTCCGGTCACTTGATCGCGATCGGCCGGCCAATGGGGCCGTGCCTGGCGTCAATCCCGCGCTCGCGTCATCGGCGGCGGCGGGGTTGATCGGGGCGCTACCCGCCCGGCCCTGGCATCGCGACGACGAGCCATTGGCGCTCGGCCGATCCGGATGGCCGCGCGATCCTCAAGGTTCTCCGATCCGGGCCACTCGCACGCGGCGAAGTAGCTGAATTGATGGCGTTTCCGAAGCCATTGCCCATGCCGAGGCAGTCGCTCGGACGATCTGGAAACGGACGGAACGCCCGCTCCCCGAGTTGGCAAGCTGCGACATTTCGCCGCGGGGGACTGCGTGAACGCGCCGCGGCTCCCCAGATGGCCTGAGGGGCGCGGCGCGGTCCGCTTCGCCTCATGCCTGAACTCGTGTCCGAAACAACCAGAGGAAATCAGAACCGATGCCGGAATTACTCGCCACCCACTTCGCCTTCCTGTTCACACCGGAGGGCTGGGCGGCGCTGATCACGCTCGTCGCCATGGAGGTCGTGCTCGGCATCGACAACCTGATCTTCATCTCGATCCTGACCAACAAGCTGCCCGAGCAGCACCGGGTCAAGGCACGCCGCCTTGGCATTGGCGCCGCGCTCATCATGCGATTGCTCTTGCTTGCGACCATCTCCTATATCGTCGCGATGACCGCGCCGCTCTTCACGGCCTTCGGACATCCCTTCTCCTGGCGTGACCTGATCCTGATCGCCGGCGGTCTGTTCCTGATCTGGAAGGCGACGAAGGAAATTCACCACACCGTCGACCCGGTCGACCACAAGGACGATGCGATCAGCCGCACCGTGAGCCTCACCCTCGGCGGCGCGATCTTCCAGATCCTGCTTCTTGACCTCGTCTTCTCGGTCGACTCGATCATCACCGCCGTCGGCATGACTGATGAGCTCGCGATCATGTATATCGCCGTCATGGTTGCGATCGCCGTGATGCTGCTCGCGGCGACCCCGCTCGCGAACTTCATCGAGAAGAACCCGACGATCGTCATGCTGGCGCTCGGCTTCCTGCTCATGATCGGCACGACGCTGATCGCCGACGGTTTCGGCTTCCACGTGCCGAAGGGCTATATCTACTCCGCGATGGCCTTCTCGGCTCTGGTCGAGTTCCTGAACATGATGGCCCGCCGCGGCGCGGCGAAACACGGGGGCGACGAGGAGGAGACCGGCGAGGCGAGCGCCTCGGCCTCCAGCGGCCCCCAGGCCTGATCCGAGGGGCGCCCCTGAGGGCGCTCTCGCGAGATCCCCTCCAGCATGCGAAGGCGCGGTACCGGAAGGTGCCGCGCCTTTCCTTTTCCGGGAGGTGGTGCGCGTTCCCGGGTGCGCGCCAGCACGCGCCTGCCCTGATTGTGTGCGCGGGCGAGAGGATTTTCAGTCATGTTAACGGAAGCTTACGAGGCATGCGCGCCGCGCATGACGGTGTTGTGCCGCGCCTGCTAACAGAGGGGCGGGACGTGCTCTATGTTCCATGGGGTAGAGATTGTTCGCCTGGAGTAAGAGAGACCATGAACCGCGTTTGGAATGCCATCACCTCCACTTTCGCCGCCGTTAGGAGTGCTACGCGCGTCGTCGCCGCCTTTGAAGCGCGGCGTACCCCGTCGGCCAGCGACCTGCGCCGCCTCGGGATCAATCCGGCGGCCTTCGCGCGGATCCGTCACGCCTGAGGCCAGGGGCCCGAGTTCACCTGAGTTCAAGGGCCCCAGATCATCGGCCCGAGATCAAGGGCCCAAGATCAAGGGAGCAGGCGGAACCGTGTGGGCCGTCCGCTCTCCGCGTCCGGAGCGATCCAGAGATCGAAGCTGCCCGGCTCGACCTCAGGGCGCCCGTCCGGACCAAGGTAGAGTAGATTGTCGCGCCGCAGCGTGAAGCGTGCCTCCGCGGTTCCTCCGGCCACGATCCGGTGGCGCTGGAAGTCCAGTAGGACGCGTACGGGTCGCGAGATCCGGGCGACGCGGTCGCGAATGTAGAGTTGTACCAGTTCCTCGGCATCGACGTCGCCAGTGTTGGCGATGGTCACCGCCGCCGTGATCTCTCCGTCCCGGCCCAGGCTGTCGGCGGAAAGGCGCGGGGCCGAGTATGTGACGGTGGCATAGCCGAGACCGTGACCGAAGGGGTAGAGCGCCCGGTTCGGCGCCTCCCGGAAACGGGCCTTGTAGGCGGAACTTTCCCGTGTCTCGGGCCGTCCGGTGGGAAGGTGGGCGTAGTAGTACGGCTGCTGGCCCGAGCGGATCGGGAAGCTGACCGGCAGTCGTCCCGAGGGCGACGCGGCGCCGAAGAGCAGATCCGCGACGGCGTGGCCTTCCTCCGATCCGAGAAACCAGGTGACGAGGATCGCATCCGCCGCGGAGATCGCGCCCGAGAGTTCGAGCGCGCGTCCGCATTTCAGAAGCACCACCAGAGGCTTGCCGGTCGCGGCCAGCGCGCCCGCCAGCAGGCGCTGCGCCGCCGGCACGTCGATCCGCACCCGCGATTCCGCCTCCGCCGACATGAGCGCGTGCTCCCCCGCGACCAGCACCACGACATCGGCGGCCTTGGCCGCCGCGATGGCCTCGCGGATGCCGCCGGGGATCGGCGCCTCGACCTCGCAGCCGCGCACGGTGACGAGGAGGTCGGGACTGGCGAGGGCGGCGCGCAGGCCCTGTTCGATCGCCACCACCCGTTCGTGATCGGCGAAGATCGACCAGGGCCCGACCGCGTTCAGCGTTCCGTCGGCGAGCGGCCCGATCAGGGCGATCCGCTGGTCGCGGCGCAGCGGCAGGACGCCCTCGTTGCGAAGCAGGACGGCCGAGCGGCGCCCGGCTTCTCGCGCCAGCGCGCGAATGTCAGCGCCGCCAATCTCGCGCCGTTCCACCTCCGGATCGCCGCCGCGATAGGGGTCCTCGAAGAGACCGAGCGCGGATTTGACCGAGAGGACCCGCGTCACCGCCTCGTCGAGCCGCCCCATCGGCACCGCGCCCTCGGCCACGAGGCCGGGCAGGTGGGTCACGTAGAGATCGCTCATCATCACCATGTCGATCCCCGCGAGCATGGCGAGTCGCGCCGCGTCACGTCCGTCCTCGGCGAAACCATGGGCGATCAGTTCGATATCGGCCGTGTAATCCGCGACGACGAAACCCGCGAAGCCCCATTCCTCGCGCAGGATGCCCGTCAGCAGCTCGCGATTGGCGGTCGCCGGAATCCCGTTGATCGTGTTGAAGCCCGACATGGCCGAGAGCGCGCCCGCGTCGAACGCGGCGCGGAACGGCGGCAGGTAGATCTCGCGGAGTTGCCGCTCCGACAGGTCGGCGGCGGCGTAGTCGAGCCCGCTCTCCGCCGCGCCATAGGCGGCGAAATGCTTCGGCGTGGCGAGAAGCGACAGCGGATCGGCGAGGCTCGTACCCTGAAAACCCCGGACCCGCGCGGCGGCCATCCGACTGCCGAGCAGCACGTCCTCGCCCGAGCCTTCGACCACCCGGCCCCAGCGCTGGTCTCGTCCGATATCGACCATTGGCGCGTAGGTCTGGTGGACGCCGGACGCGCCGCCCTCGCGCGCCGCCGCCCGCGCCGTCCGCTCGGCGAGGTCCGGGTCGAAGCTTGCCGCCTCGGCCAGAGGCACGGGGAAGACCGTGCGAAGCCCGTGCAGGATATCGGCGGCGAAGAGGAGCGGAATGCCGAGCCGGCTTTCCTCCACCGCGATCCGCTGCACTGCGCGCGCGCCCGAGGCGCCGATGCCGTTGAAGAGCGCGCCGAGGCGCCCGGCCCGGATCTCCGCCGCCGTCCGTGCCTGATCGCTGTCGAAATCGCCGGGGTTGACCCCGCCGGGCCGCCAGCGGAACGGGTCGTTCATCACCGTGAGCTGGCCGGCCTTCTCCTCCGGGGTCATCCGCGCGACCAGATCAGCGACCAGATCCGCGACCCGGGGCGGCGGCGCGGCCAGGGGGACGCCGGCCGCGCCGACGAGCCCCATCGCCACACCGCCGCCGATCACGCTCCGCCGGGTCGTCATCAACCCTCGCATTCGTTCCTCGCATCTCCGTGCCGGCCGCGCGCCGCCTCCGTGCCCCCAAGACGCGTCCCCGCGGAATGCCGCGGAGCCGAGACCGCGGCGGCCATCACCGCGCCCGGGTTCCGCGGTCGGCTTCCCGCGGCCTGATACGCAGCGCCTCGATCTGCGCCTCCAGCTGGCGCTGGTCATAGGGCTTGCGGAGGCGGGGCAGGTCGATCCCGGCGTCCCGGGGCAATTCCGCGTAGCCGGTCGCGAGGATGATGGGAAGATCGGGGCGGAGGTCGCGGGCGGCCTGGGCGAGCTGGGCGCCGTTCATCCGGGGCATCGAGAAGTCGGTGATCATCAGGTCGATACGCTCGCCGCCACCGAGATAGCGCAGCGCGGTCTCGCCGGAATTGGCCTCCAGCACATCGTGTCCGAGGTCTTCCAGCATGTCGACGGTGCTCATCGCGATCAGCGCGTCGTCGTCGACGAGCAGGATGCGGAGCTTGCCCTCCCGTCCGGGCCCCGCGGGCGCGGTTGGCGGTCCGGGGGCGATCGCCTGCGGCTGGGGTGTCTCCGACCCGGCCGGCCTCGCGTTGCCCGGGGCCGGAGCGGCGGCGCCGGAGATGGCCGGAAAGAAGAGCTCGACCACCGTGCCCTGACCCAGCACGCTCGAAAGCCGGAGCTTGCCGCCCAGCTGTTCGGTCAGGCCGTGGATCATCGGAAGCCCGAGCCCCGTGCCCTTGCCGATTCCCTTCGTGGTGAAGAAGGGCTCGGTCGCGCGGTCGAGAGTCGCCTGGTCCATGCCCGATCCGGTATCCGCGACGGCGAGACGGACGAAGGCGCCGGCCAGATCCGGCGGCGACCGCGTGTCGAGCGTCAGCGTCAGGATGCCCCCGTCCGGCATGGCGTCGCGCGCGTTCACCACGAGATTGAGAAGCGCGAGGTCGAGCTGGTTCGCATCGACGCTGGCGCGTACCGGCTCATCGGGCAGTTCGACGCGAAGCTCGATCGTGGTGCCGATCGTGCGCTCGATCAGCGAGGTCATGCCGCCGATGAGCCCGGCGAGGTCGGTGACGGCGATCGAGAGCTCCTGGCGTCGCGCGAAGGCGAGCAGGCGCTGGGTGAGCGACGCGCCCCGCTGGGCGCCCTGAACCGCTCCGTCGATGAGCCGCGCCGCCCTGGCATCCTGACCGACATGCCGGCGGAGCACGTCGAGATTGGCGAGGACCGCCATCAGCAGGTTGTTGAAGTCATGCGCCACCCCGCCGGTCAGCTGGCCGATCATCTCCATCTTCTGGGCATGGACGAGCTTGCGTTCCGCCACCTCGCGCTGCTCGATCTGCTCGAGGGTCAGGCGATGCGCTTCCTCGAGCTCGGCGGTGCGGGCCGCGACGCGCGCCTCGAGCGTCTCGTTCTGGCTGCGCAGCGCGCGCTCGGCGGATTTGCGCTCGGTCACGTTGGAGCAGACGCCGACCAGCTTGCGCCGGCCGCGGATGCGGACCAGCCGGGCGCGGGTCTCGGCCCAGTGTTCGGCGCCATCGGGCCAGCGGGTGCGGTACTCGACCGCGACATCCGACCCGCCGCCGCCGGCCCGGCCGATCGCATCCGCGACCCGGCCGCGATCGTCGGCGTGGATGCTGGCGAGGAGGTCGGCGTAGTCGAAGGGGGCCTCCGGAGGCCGGCCGAAGATCGCGCGCAGGTCGTCGGAGCCCACCAGCGCCATCGTGTCGAGATCGAGTTCCCAGGCCGAGAGCCTGCCGGCGATCAGCGCCGTCGCGAGTCGCTCGCTGGCCTCGGTCGCCGCCTCCATCGCGGACCGGCTCTCGTACTGGCGGTGGCGGGCCTTGAGCGCGGTGCGGGCGAGGCTGAGGAAGGTCGTCGGATGAAAGGGCCGCTCGATGAAGGTGACGCTGCCGAGCGCGTCGGAGAGCCGCGCGGCCTGCGGATCGCGCTCGGTCCCGCCGCCGTGGTGCGTGAGGAGCAGGAAGTTCAGGTCCGACCAGGCGGGCTGGGCCCTTGTCCAGGACGAGGCCGCGTCCAGATCGGCGCCGCGGAGGGTTTCCTCGGCGACCACGGCGAACAACACATTGTCGGCGAGCATGCCGGAGAATTCCTCGAAATCCGCGCCGGATTTCGAGTTGATCCCGATCTCGGAGAGCAGCGCGGCGGCGACCTCCGTGTCTCGCCTGCCGGCGGTCAGTATGAGCGCGTGGGGGTCGATCACCGTGCTTGGCACGTCATTCTCCCATGAGCCGCGTCGGCTGCTCGCCGACGAAGGTCGGCAGGCCGCGCGGCACCCCCTGGAGATCGTTGAGCAACCGGCCGAAGACAAGCTCCGGCTCGGTGATCCCGCGGTCCAGCATCATGTGTTCGTGTCCACCATACGCTTCTTTACCACCGAAATCGCCCGGCGCATCTGCCGCGCGGCCCGGAGATTGCACGGGCATGCCGCGGTGTCGGCGAGGGACCGCATGTCAGCGGCGACATCCCCCGGTGCCGGTCCGCGTCCGCGGGCGCGCGTGCCGCCTGGCGTCGTTCATCTGGCGTGCGCGGAATTGCGCGGTCGCGGCAACCTCGGACAGGCGCTCGCGTTAACCCCGCGAGGCCGCCTTCGGATGGGGGGCGGCAGGCGGGGGAGGAACGGATGACCGATGAACGCGCCATAGAGGATCGCATACGCAACCGGGCCCATGAGATCTGGGAGCGGGAAGGCAAGCCAGAGGGACAGGACCGGCGCCACTGGGACGAAGCGCGTCTGGAGATAGAAGCCGAGGAGCGCGTCGCCTCGGCCTCGTCCCCCGGCGCGGCCGGGACCCTGGATGAAGATTCGGGGGATACTTCCCTGGCGCCCGAGATCTTTCCCGAGGCCGGGGAGGAGGCGCGGAACGACGAGGTTCCGGTCGAAACCGAGGCGGGCCCGTCCCAGCTGGACCGTTCTCCGATGTGAACGCGGCACCTGCGAGCTGCGAAGCCGAAAGCAGCCCGCCCGGCGGACCGGGCGGGTTCGTCATGGTGAGGTGCCTCACCGTGGCGCTCGTCCCGCCCGAAGGCGTCGCGGCGCGGGTCGTTGCGGCTGGGCCACGCCCCGGAAAGATCGCGAAGGCTTGACTGGTCTCGCCGGGCCGGATCGCCTTAGGTACGATCAACCGTACCGGGGAAATCGATGCGCCTTCTCGCCAGCGTCCTGTGTCTTCTGATCGCCGCGCCCGGTTTCGCGGGTGCCCAGGACACGGCCGGCCAGAACACGGCGCCCCAGAGCGCGACGCCTCCGGGCACGTCGTCCCGGAACGCGACACCCGAAGGCACGCCACCCCGGAACGCGACTCCCCCGAGCACCATCGTCCCGGGCCCGGCTGCCCAGGAAGCGTCTACCCAGAACGCGGCTGTCCGAAGCACGGCGGCGTTCATGGCGCCGGTCGAGGTCGAGTCGCCGGGCGAACTGCCGGTCGTCGTCGAGTTCTACACGAGCCAGGGCTGCGTCACCTGCCCACCGGCCGACGCGCTCTTCGGCGAGATCGCGCAGCAGGACGACGTGATCGCGCTGGCGCTGCACGTCACCTACTGGGACTATCTCGGCTGGGCGGACGTCTTCGGCAAGCCCGAGTTCGACGCGCGGCAGAAGGCCTATGCGCGAGTCATGCGGCAACGGACGCTCTTCACGCCGCAGATGGTCATCCAGGGGCAGGATCTGCTGGTCGGCCGCGATGCCAAGACGGTCGAGGACCGGCTGGCCGCGCACCGGGGGCTGGCGGCGGCGGCGAACCTCAGCCTGGAACGACGCGAGGGCGACACGCTCCACGTCGCGCTCTCACCCGCCGGGTCTCCCGCGGGGCCGGCGGATGTCCAGCTCTTCGCCTATGCGCCAAGCTCCGAGGTCGGGATCACCGCCGGCCAGAACGCCGGCCGGACCATCCGCTACTCCAATGTCGTGACCCAGTGGAACACGCTCGCCCAATGGGACGGAGAGAGCGAGCTTGAGTTCGAGTTCACCCCGGCGCCCGAGGGACCGCTCGCCGTGCTGGTGCAACGGCGCGGGCTCGGCAAGATCCTCGCCGCCGGCCGGATCGACTGATCGGCATCGACCGATCGGGCCGAACGGCATTGACGGCACCGGGCGGGGCGATCAGCGTTCCGGCGGCTGGCCTGGAAAGACCTTCACCCAGCGGCGATGCAACCAGAACCACTGGCCCGGGGTCGCGCGAACCCGCGCCGAGAGGCTGTCGGCGGCGGCCTGCGTCATCTCGAGCGGCGTGCCGGGGGGGATGGGCTCCTCGAAGTCGCAGAGGATGGTCCCGTCCGGCTGGCGCGTCGCATAGGCGGGGATCATCAGGACGTCGAATTTCACCGCAAGCTCGGCGATCATCGTGCCGCTCGGGGCCGGGTGGCCGAGGAAATCGATCTCGGCGCCGCGCTTGGTGTACTGGTCCATCAGGACCGCCATGACGCCGCCCTTGCGCACGTGGCGGATCATCTCGCGGAGTCCCGCGTTGTCGCGGTCGACCATCGGCTCGCCGCCGGCCTTGAGGTTCGCGGTGTAATCGGCGTTGAGGTAGGGGTTCTTGAGCGGGCGGTAGATCGCGCCCGCTTCCATGCCCATCGAGCGCAGCATGCCGCGCGCCGCTTCCCACTGGCCGAAGTGGCCGGAGACCAGGAAGACGCCCTTGCCCTTGGCGACCGAATCGAGCATCGCCTGCCAGCCCGGCCCTTCCGGCGCGCGCCAGGGTGCGCGGCGCTGGAAATCCTTCATCGTCATCGTTTCGACGATGGTACGGCCGAAATTGTCGCCGACCCCCTGCCGGACCTCATGGCGCCAGTCGGCATCGCGTTCGGGAAAGATCAGCTTCAGGTTGCCCTCGACGCGATTGCGCAGGCGCGGCACATGATTCACCGCCGCCCGGCCGAGCCAGGAGGCGAGCCCCATGCGGGCCGGGGCGGGCAGGGCGCGGAAGAGGCCGAGCAGCGCCGCCTGCGGCAGATAGGCAAGGTAGCGCGCGGCTTTGGACCGTTCCTTGCCCATCAGGCGCTCCGCCGGTCGAGCAGGGCGCGCAGCCTCAGGCCGAGCAGCACCGCCGCGGTGACACAGCCGAGGCCGGTGGCGATGAAGAGCCCCCTCTCGGCGAGATCGGTGGCGAAGGCGAGGATGAGGCCGAGCGGCACCATCACGCACCAGAGGGCGATGAAGAAGATCAATGTCGTACCCCAGCTGTCTCCGAGCGCGCGGGTGGACTGGCCGAGCACCACCTGCGCCGCGTCGAAGATCATCGACGCGGCGAGGATGAGCATCAAGGGGGCGGCGCGGTCAATCAGCGCCGGATCGTTGGAGAAGAACGCGATCACCGAGGGCGCGAAGGCCACGAGCAGGACCCCGATGACGCCGATGATCATCATCGCGGCCGAGACGCCGGCGGCGCCGGCCGTGCGGGCCTCGCCGATCTCGCCCGCGCCGGCGGACTGGCCGACGCGGACCGCCGTGGCGACCGAGAGGCCGAGCGCGATCATGAAGACCATCGCCTCGACATTGTGCAGGATCGTGTAGGCTGCGAGCGCCGAGGTTCCGAGGAGGCCGGCGGCCTGGGTCATCGCGGCGAAGGCGAAGGTCTCGAAACAATAGGCCGCGCCGCCCGCCAGCCCGATCCGGCGCATCTCGACGCCCGCGGCCCAGCCGCCCGGCCCCCAGATTCCGCCGAAGCGGCCGCGGAAGGCGCGGAATTCGGGCAGCGTCCACATCCAGCCGAGAAGCCCCGCCGCGAGGACGACCCGGCTGACCGAGGCGGCGATCCCCGCGCCATCGGCTCCCAGCGCCGGCAGGCCGAACCGCCCGCCGACGAGCAGCCAGCAGAGGACAAGGTTCACGACATTGGCCACGACCATGACGACGAGGCCGGGCTTCATCCGGCCGGTGCCTTCGAGATAGAAGCTCGCAGCGACGAAGACGATCTGGCAGAGCGCGCCGGGCGCGAGGAGGCGGGCGACGTGGCCCGCGCCGGCCACCATCTCCGGCGAATGGCCGATGAGGCGAAGCGCCGGTTCGGCGAGGAGCATGAGGAGCGTGAGCCCGCCGCCGACGAGCACCGACCAGCCGAGGCCGCGCAGCATGATCGCCGGAAGGTCCCCGGAGCCCGCGCCCTTCTCGCGCGCCGTGGTGGAGATGATCCCGACCATCGCGCCGACGCCGGTGACGACCAGCGGAAAGAAAACCGCGTTCGCGAGCGAGAGCTTCGCGAGTTCGACCGTGTCATGTCGCCCGACGATCACGATCCCCGTCAGCACGAGGATGATGATGCCGGCGCGGCTCAGCACCACGGGCCAGGCGAGGACGAGAAGGGCGATCCAGTGCCGAAGGAGCCGGGTGCCCAGAGGCTCGGGCGCCCCGGTCAGCGTGGTCATCGCGCGCGCTCCGATTCGGAGCCGGCGCCGGGCAGGCACGGCATCGGACAGGTCTCCAGGTCAGAGCTTCCGGGTCAGAGCTTCCAGCTCAGGGCTTTCGCGTCGCGGATGCCGGCGCCTCGGGGCGCCGGCGGATCGCGGATCGTGTCATGCCCGTTCCCGGCGGGGCCCGGGTCGGTATCAGGTCGTCAGTGCCGGGTCGGATTGATCATCATGACCATCTGACGGCCCTCGAGACGCGGAATCGCCTCGACCTTGCCGTGTTCGGTCACGTCTTCCGCCACGCGCTCGAGCAGCTTGCGTCCGAGCTCCAGATGCGCCATCTCGCGTCCCCGGAATCGCAGCGTCACCTTCACCTTGTCGCCGCTGTCCAGAAACTTGAAGACCGATCGCATCTTGACGTCGTAATCGTGCGTGTCGGTGTTCGGGCGGAACTTGATTTCCTTGATATCGATGACGTGCTGCTTCTTGCGCGCCTCCGATTCCTTCTTCTGGGTTTCGTACTTGTACTTTCCGAAATCCATGATCTTGCACACCGGCGGGGTGGCATTGGGCGAGATCTCGACGAGGTCGAGCCCTGCCTGTTCCGCGAGCGCCATCGCCTTTTCCGGGGTAATCACACCGATGTTCTCGCCTTCGGCGCCGATAAGGCGGATCTCGGGCGCGCGGATGCGCTCGTTGACACGGGGGCCTGTGTCGCGCGTCGGGGGCGCGTTGTGGGGTCTGCGGGCTATGGCCGTTACATCCTTTTGATCGTTGCACCGATAAAAAACCGGAGCATCGCCCCGGTTCCGCGTCAAGATAGTGCAAGTTGACCAATAAGTGAAGACTTGCGCCTCATTTGGAGGCGTTTTTGAATCTCCGTCCGGGAACCGATGCCGGTCCGGACAGTTCAACCAGCGATGGCAGGCTGACCCGAGGCGGTCGGGTCCGGGGTGGGTTCGTGTGCGCGATGTCGCGTGCGACATCTGGCGGGGAGCGCGATCGCCAAGATGGACGCGTCGGGGTAGTACGACTGCGCGTTCCGCGATATGCCGATGCCACGCCCGGGCGGCGGCGTTCAGGCCAGGTCCGGGTTGGAGGGAAGTAACCGAAAGGTGATTGTCGATGGGACGAATACTGTTGATCGTGGTCGTGGTTCTGGCCGTGCTGGTCGGCTTCTTCTACTGGGGTGGCGACGAGGCGACCCAGGAAGCGACCGATGAGGCGACGACCTCGGCGGGCGAGGCGGTCGACTCGGCCGGTGACGCCGTGCGCTCCGCCGGAGAGGCGGCCAGCGACGCCGCGAGCGACGCCGTCGACGCGGTCGGCGACGCGGCGCGGTCGGCGACCGACGCGGTCGAGGACGCGGCCAATTCCGCGCAGGAGGCGCTCGACAACGCGATCGATGGCACCGGCGATGCCGCGCAGGATGCGACGGACACCGCGGGCGACGCGGCTGACAGCGCCACCGATGCGGCTGGCGACGCGGCGGACAGCGCCGGCGATGCTCTGAATGACGCGGGTGACGCGGCCGGGGACGCGGTCAATGATGCCGGCGACGCCGCGGGGGATGCCGTGGACAGCGCCGGCGAAGCGGCGGGCGACGCTGCCGACAGCGCCGGAGACGCGGTTCAGGACGCCACCGAAGGCACGCCGGAGATCACGACCGACGATGTCGGCGTGCCGGCGGAGGAGGAGCCCGCGTCGGGTAACTGATCCGGGCAACTGATCGCGGTCACCCCGCCGTCACCCATGTGATCTGGACCCCGGCCAGCCCACGCTGCTGGCCGGGGTTCGCGGTTCGGCCGAAGGTCCCGGATTCGAGTGTCCCTCAGGTCAGCGACTCGCAGAAGCGGCGGATGCGCCGGCAGGCCTCGGTGAGGTCCTCGTCGGCGGCCGCGTAGCTGATGCGGAAGTTGGGGCTGAGCCCGAAGGCGGCGCCGAAGACCACCGCCACGCCTTCCGCGTCGAGCAGCGCGCCCGCGAAATCCGCGTCCGTCTCGATGACCCGCCCATCCGGGGTCCTCCGGCCGATCAGGCCCGCGATCGACGGATAGACGTAGAACGCGCCCTCCGGCGTCGGGCAGATGATCCCCGGGCAGTCGTTCAGCATCCCGACCACGAGATCCCGCCGCCGCCGAAAGGCCGCGCGTGAGGTCGTGATATAGTCCTGCGGCCCCTCCAGCGCCTCGACCGAGGCCCATTGGCTGATCGAGCAGGCATTCGAGGTCGACTGGCTCTGGATCGTGACCATCGCCTTGATAAGCGGCTTCGGCCCGGCGCCGTAACCGATGCGCCAGCCGGTCATCGCATAGGCTTTCGAGACGCCGTTGACGGTCAGCGTGCGCTCGTGGAGCCGCGGCTCCACCTCCGCGGGCGTGCGGAAGACGAAGGGCGCGTAGGCGATATGCTCGTACATGTCGTCCGACATGATCCAGACCTGCGGGTGGCGCATCAGGACATCCGTCAACGCCTTGAGTTCGCTTTCGGAATAGCCCGCGCCGGTCGGGTTCGACGGCGAGTTGAAGATCAGCCACTTCGTCCGCGGCGTGATCGCGGCTTCGAGTGCTTCCGCCGTGATCTTGTAACCGGTCTCCATCTCGCCCGGGACGACGACGGGCGTGCCTCCGGCGAGCATCACCATGTCGGGGTAGCTCACCCAGTAGGGCGCGGGAATGATGACTTCGTCGCCCTCGTTCACGGTCGCCATGAGCGCGTTGTAGAGGATCTGCTTGCCGCCGGTTGAGACGATCACCTGTTCCGGCGCGTAGTCGAGATTGTTCTCCCGGCTGAACTTCGCGCAGATCGCCTTGCGCAGTTCCAGGATGCCCTCCGGAGAGGTGTACCGCGTCTCGCCCCGGTCGATCGCGGCCTTGCCGGCCTCGCGGATGTTGTCGGGCGTGACGAAGTCGGGTTCGCCGGCGCTCAGGCTGATGATGTCGCGCCCGGCCTCCTTGAGCTCGCGCGCCTGGGTCGTGATGGCGATGGTCGGGGAGGGTTTGACGCGCCCGAGCGCGCTGGAAAGGAAGGACATGCGAGAAGCTCCGGTCAGGTCGCGGATGGGCCGTTCTAGTTTCGCCTCCGAAGGCTCCGCAAGGCCCGAAACGCCTTGGCCCGCCGGGACGCGCGGGCTAAGCGGAGCGGCGGAGGGAAGGCGATGCGAGAGGGTAAGATGATGGAGACGGCGGAGAACCGGCTGAGGCGGCTCAGGATGCGAAGCTGGCGCCGGGGCACCAAGGAAATGGACCTGATCCTCGGGCCCTACGCGGATGCGCGGCTCGGAACGCTCGACGGTCCCGCGCTTGACCGCTACGAGGCGCTGCTCGAGGAGAACGATCAAGATCTCTATCTCTGGGTGAGCCGGGGCGAGGGCGTGCCGGACGCGCACGCGGCGGCGCTCGGCGAGGTGCGCGCCTTCCACGACCTCGGGTGAATCGGCCGGTCAGCGCGTTAACATCTTGTACAACATATTGCCGGACCCTCTCCGCGTCAGGTGACAGCGGAGACAGATCATGAGTGTTCAGGCAAGGATGGCCGCGGTCGAGAAGACGGCGCCGAAGAGCGATCAGGAATTTCTGGCGTCCTACCTCGAAACGCTCGCGCTGGTCGAACGCCTGCACCGCCTGCTGCTCGATGTGGTCAAGGACGAGTTCGAGAGGCTCGGCGTGATCGACATCAACTCGGTCCAGGCGCTCCTGCTCTTCAACATCGGCGACAACGAGGTGACGGCGGGCGAGCTCAAGACGCGCGGCTACTACCAGGGGTCGAACGTCTCCTACAATCTCAAGAAGCTCGTCGAATACGGCTACATGCATCACCAGAAATGCGGCGTCGACCGGCGCGCGGTGCGGGTCCGGCTGACCGAGAAGGGCCGGTCGATCCGGCAGATCATCGCCCAGCTCTTCCAGCGCCACGCCGACGGTATCCTGAACCGCGACGTGCTCGGCAGCGCGCGGCTTCCGGAGATGAACGCGAGCCTGAAGCGGATGGAGCGCTACTGGTCGGACCAGATCCGCTACATCTACTGAGGCCCGGGGGACACGCTGTGACCGCGACGCTTAGCCGCTCCCGAAGAGGGGCTTTCGGACCCCGTCCCTGGCGTGTAATCGTGTCAAGGGCTTAGAAAGATGGTATCATTTCCGCGAGGGAAGGTGATCCGCAGGTAGTGATTCTCGGCGTAGAGCAGGTTTGAAGATTAGAAGTATCGGGTCTTGAGGCGGATCCATGAGGAAGATCATAGACGACCCCGATCACGGGGTACCGGAAGATTTCGACACCCCGATCGGCGAGTTGCTGCGGGGGGAGCGGGCGAGGCAGGGGCGTTCCCTGCTCGACGTTCAGCGTGACCTTCGCATCAAGGCCGCCCATGTCGCCGCGATCGAGGAGATGAACCTCGACGGGTTCGTCAACCGCGGCGTGATCCCCGGCTATGTGCGGAGCTACGCGCGCTATCTCGATCTGGAGCCGGAACCGGTCTATCACCTGTTCTGCGCGCAGACCGGTTTCTCCAGCGCGACCTTCGGCGCGGTCAGCCCCAGGGGCCGTCGCGGCGCGGGCGCAGCGGTGATCGGCAACTTCCACCCCGACTTTCCGCTGGCACCGAAACGCGCGGGCTTCGGGCTGCCGGCCGTGCCGCTCTCCGCCATCGGTTCCGTTCTCGCGCTCCTGGCCCTGATCGGCGGCCTCGGCTACGGCGGCTGGACCGTGGTCCGCAACATCCAGCGCGTGCAGTTCGCGCCTGTCGACGAGCAGCCGGTCGCCGTGGCCGAGGTCGACGATCTCGCCGCGCCCGCGGCCGGCGTCGGACCCGCCTCGGGTGTTTCCGCGCGCCAGGCCAGCGCCACCGCGCTCAGCGAGCTCTACCGCGATCAGGAGGCGGCCGTGCCCGTCCCCACGCCGCGCGACGGCCCGATCGCCGCCATCGATCCCGCGAGCCGCGGCCCGGTGCCGCAGCGCGCGCGTCCGCCCATGCTCGACACCGCCGCGGCGAGCCTGCCGGGTGCCGGGGTCGCGACGATCGCGTCCGGACAGGGCGACACCGCCGCGATCATCGCCGCCGCCGTCGCGGCCAATGTCGCCGGGGCCGTGCCGGAGCCGGTACCGACGCTCGCAGGCGAGCTGGCGCCGCACGAGAAACTGACCGTCATCGCCGAGCGCGCGGCCTGGATCCGGGTCTATCTGCCGAGCGGTACCATCGTCTTCGAGCGGATTCTGGAGAAGGGCGAGACCTATTCCCCGCCCGACGGGCTGACCGATCCGAAGATCTGGGCCGGCAACTCGGGGTCCGTCTATATCCGCGTCGGCGAGACCCTGCGCGGTCCGCTCGGCCGGGGGACGCGCGCGGCGCGCGACGTGCCGCTGGTCGCATCGGCGCTCACCGAGACCTATCCGGCGGTGGAACAGGTACCGGAGGTGGTCTCGCAGAGCCTCGGGACCGATGGCGCGGTCGTTCCGGCCGTCGCCATCCAGTAACGCCCGGCCGATCACGACCGGGCGGATCACACTCGGCGGCGGAGACAGCCCGGGCCCGTGACTTCCGGGCTGTTGGGTCCTATGTTCCGGCACGGATCACGGACACGGACCCTCATGACGCAGAATCACATCCGCCCCTGGCGCAACATCGAGCGCCGCCAATCGCGCCGCATCCATGTCGGCCCCGTTCCCGTGGGCGGAGGCGCGCCAATCAGCGTGCAGACGATGACGAACACGCTGACCCACGACGTCAGGGCGACGGTGGAACAGGTGCTGCGCTGCGCCGAGGCGGGGGCCGACATCGTGCGGGTGTCCTGCCCGGACGAGGCCTCGACGAAGGCGCTCGGCGAGATCGTGCGTGAAAGCCCGGTCCCGATCGTCGCCGACATCCATTTCCACTACCGCCGCGGCATCGAGGCGGCGGAGGCAGGCGCCGCCTGCCTGCGGATCAACCCCGGCAATATAGGCAGCCCCGAGCGGGTGCGCGAGGTGATCAGGGCCGCGCGTGACCACGGCTGCTCGATGCGGATCGGCGTCAATGCCGGCTCGCTCGAACGGCATCTTCTGGAGAAATATGGCGAGCCCTGCCCGGAGGCGATGATCGAGTCGGGGCTCGACCACATCCGCATCCTCGAGGACAACGACTTCCACGAGTTCAAGATCAGCGTGAAGGCGTCGGACGTCTTCCTCTCCGCCGCCGCCTATCAGGGCCTCGCCGAAGCGACCGACGCGCCGATCCATCTCGGCATCACCGAGGCGGGCGGGCTCGTCTCCGGCACGGTCAAGTCGGCCATCGGCCTCGGCAACCTGCTCTGGATGGGGATCGGCGACACGCTCCGCGTCAGCCTCTCGGCCGATCCGGTCGAGGAGGTGAAGGTCGGTTTCGAGATCCTGAAGTCACTCGGGCTGCGTCACCGCGGCGTCAACATCATCTCCTGCCCGTCCTGTGCGCGGCAGGGTTTCGACGTGATCAGGACGGTCGAAATCCTTGAAAAGCGGCTCGAACACATCAAGACGCCGATGTCGCTCTCCATCATCGGCTGCGTCGTGAACGGCCCGGGCGAGGCGCTGATGACCGACCTCGGCTTCACCGGCGGCGGCGCGGGCTCGGGCATGGTCTACATGGCCGGCAAGCAGCACCACAAGCTCGGCAACGAGAAGATGGTCGATCATATCGTCGAACTGGTCGAGAAACGCGCCGAGGAGATCGAGGCCGCGAAGACCGCCGAGGCGGAAGCCGCGGGGCAGGCGGCCGAGTAGGGCGGACCTCTCTCCGCCGCCCCCCGCGTCCGTCCACTCCGCCGATCGCCAGATTCTCCTTGCGGTTTCGCTCCGGGTCGCGCAGGACGCGCGGCACAGGACGGACTTGGAATGATCCCGCTCGACAAACTCGACCAGATCCGCGGCCGCTTCGAATTCCTCGAGGCGAAACTCGCCGAGGGCGCGGCGCCTTCGGAACTCGCGGTGCTCTCGCGCGAATACGCGGCGCTCCGGCCGGTGATCGCCGAGATCGAGGGCTACCGCCGGCTTCTGGCCGATCGTGACGAGGCGTCGCGGATGCTCGCCGACGCCGAGATGCGCGAACTGGCCGAGGAGGAACTCGCCCGCGTGAAGGCGGCGCTGCCCGGGGCCGAACATGCGATGCGTCTCGCACTCCTGCCTCGCGACGCCGCGGACGAACGCTCGGCGATCCTGGAGATCCGCGCCGGCACCGGCGGTGACGAGGCGGCGCTCTTCGCCGCCGATCTCGCACGCATGTACCAGCGTCTCGCCGAGGCGCGCGGCTGGCGCTTCGAGGTTGTCGAGGAGAACCCGACGGAGCTCGGCGGTGTCAAGGAGCTTGTCGCCGAGGTTTCGGGCGCCGGCGTCTTCGCGCAGCTCAAGTTCGAATCCGGCGTCCACCGCGTCCAGCGCGTGCCGGTGACCGAGAGCGGCGGGCGCATCCACACCTCCGCCGCGACGGTCGCGGTGCTGCCCGAGGCCGAGGACGTGGACATAGAGATCCCGGCGAGCGACGTCCGGATCGACACGATGCGGGCCTCGGGCGCCGGCGGACAGCATGTAAACACCACCGATTCCGCCGTCCGGATCACGCATCTGCCCACCGGCATCGTCGTGACCAGTTCGGAGAAGTCGCAGCATCAGAACCGCGCTCGCGCCATGCAGGTCCTCCGCGCGCGACTCTACGATCTCGAACGCCAGAAGCTCGATCAGGAGCGGGCGGCGAGCCGCAAGGGCCAGGTCGGCTCGGGAGACCGTTCGGAGCGGATACGGACCTACAACTTCCCGCAGGGCAGGCTCACCGACCACCGTATCGGGCTCACGCTCTACAAGCTCGATCAGGTGATGCAGGGCGACCTCGGCGAGGTGATCGACGCGCTCATCGCCGCCGATCAGGCAAGCCGGCTCGCCGAACTCGACGCATGAGCGTGGCGCGCGCGCTTCTCGCCGCGGCCTCGGCGCGGCTGGCGGCGGCGGGCGTGGCCGATCCGGCACGCGACGCGCGTCTCCTGCTCGCCCATGCGCTCGGCCTGACCCCGGACCGCCTGACGCTGGTGCTCGGCGATCCGCTATCCGCAGGGGCGGCAGAGCGGTTCGAGGGGCTTCTCACTGAGCGCGCGCGGCGCCGGCCGGTGTCGCAGATCATCGGAAGGCGGGCCTTCTGGGGACGGGAGTTCCATGTCACGCGCGACGTGCTCGACCCGCGGCCGGAAACGGAGACACTGATCGCCAGCGCCCTCGCGGGGCCGCCGGCGCGCCGCCTGCTCGATCTCGGGACCGGATCGGGCATCCTGCTCGTCACGCTGCTCGCCGAATGGCCCGGGGCGACGGGGATCGGCACGGATTTAAGCGTGGAGGCGCTGCGGATCGCAGGCGCGAATGCGCTCCGACACCGGGTGGCGGAGCGCGCCGCGTTCCGGGAGACCGACTGGGCCGAAGGAATTTCCGGCCCGTTCGATTTGATTGTCTCGAATCCTCCCTATATACCGGAGGCGGAGGTTTCCTCGCTCGCTCCCGAGGTTCGGGAGTGGGAGCCGCGGGCGGCGCTCACCGCCGGCGTGACGGGTCTGGAAGCCTATGCGCGGATCGCCGCCGACCTGTCGCGGCTCCTCGCGCCCGGAGGCCGGGTTCTTCTCGAATTCGGCGCGGGCCAGGGACCGGGGCTCGACGAGATCTTCCGTGCGCGCGGATTCGCAGCGTTGAATTTCGCGAAAGACCTCGATGGCCGTGACCGAATCCTGGTCATCGAACAGCGTGAATAACGGGCGTTTTCGCTTGTCTTTCACGGAAACGACCGTATAGACTGAATGAGATCCCGTTGACTGTGTGTCGAATGCGCTCGCAAAAGCGCGGCGGGGATTCGGTAACATGATCACCACTCGGACTTCGACGCGCGCCGTATGGCGTGGCGCGGGGACTCCGAAGAACAGCCCGAATGGCGGAATTCCAGAGACATGAGATCTTCGAACAAGTCGCGATCCAGGAACAAGGCTGGAAACAACGGCCAGAACAATCAGCGCCGTCCCATGGGCAACATCGTCAACCGCGTGTTCGAGAGCGCTGGTCCCGACGGCAAGGTGCGCGGCACGCCGCAGCAGATCATCGACAAATATCAGGCGCTTGCGCGGGATGCCCAGGTCGCGGGTGACCGGGTCGCCGCCGAGAACTACCTGCAGCATTCCGAGCATTACTCGCGCCTCCTCGGCGAAGCGCAGCGCCAGCAGAACGAGCAGCGCTTCGGTCAGGATCAGCGCGAGGACGCGTCCCGCGGGGGCGATGATCAGCCGGCCGAACGCGGGGGCGAACGCGCCGCCGGAGGCGGCGGGGAGCGCCCGCGGGAGCAGCAGAATGGCCAGCCCGCGCCGCGGGCGCGCCAGGTCCAGGGCTTCGGGCTGCAGACGATCGATCCCGAGGATTCGGAATTCGGTCTGATCCCGACGCCCGAGAACAGCGAGCGGCGGGCGCGGACGAGCGGGCCCGCCAGCGACTACCAGTCGAGCGAGGCCATCGGCGGAGATCCGCGCGACGAGGCGCCGGACGCCGGGTCGGCGGCCGAGACGGCCGCTCCGCGCGCGGCGGAGGCGGCCGAGCCGGTGGCTCCCGCGCCGGTGGCGGAGACCAGGACGGAGAGCGCGCCGGAGACGACGGCCGCGCCCGAGACCACGATCGATGCCGCCGTTGAGGCCGGGACCGCGGAGGGACCGGCGGAGGCCGTGAGCGAGGCTCCGGCCGCGCAGGCGGCGGAACAGCCGGGCGAGCCGGCGCCCGAGGAAGCGGCGCCGCCGAAGCGGACCCGGGCCCGGCGCAAGCCGAAGGCGGAAACCGGGGAGAAGCCGGCGAGGAAATCCACCAAGGCTGCGAAGGCCGAGGCCGCGGCCGCCTCCGAAGGCGGGTCCGAGGCGCAGCCCGCCGACACGATGTGAGATCAGCCGGACAAGATCGGCCGCGTGCCGGCCTGAGAAAGCGTCATTGAGAAAGCGACCCTGAGAGAGCGCCGCCGGAGAGATCCGGGGGCGCTTTCGCCTTTTCAGGCCCGCGTCACCGATCCGGGGTCCGATGCGGCGGCCACGGCGCGGGCGAGGGCGCAGAACGCTTCGAGCGACACCTGCTCCGCCCGCTCGGTCGGAGGGATGCCGGCGGCGCGCAGGAGATCCTCCACCTCCGGGCCGAGCGGTTTCAGACTGGCCCGCAGCATCTTGCGGCGCTGACCGAAGGCGAGCGCGACCACGCGGCTCAGCACGGCGGCGTCGGCGGGGAAGCGCGGCGCGTCGAGCCGGGCCAGATGCACGACGGCGCTCGTGACCTTCGGCGGCGGCGTGAATGCGCGGGGCGGCAGGTCGAAGGCGATCCGCGCCGTCGCGCGCCACTGCGCGAGGATCGAGAGCCGCCCATAGGCCTTCGACCCGGGCGCGGCGACGATCCGCTCGGCGACCTCGCGCTGGAACATGAGCGTCAGGCTCTGCCAGAACGGCGGCCAGACCGGAGGCGTCAGCCAGCGCACCAGAAGTTCGGTGCCCACGTTGTAGGGCAGGTTCGCGACGATGCGGATCGGCGAGGTCAGATGCTCCGCCGGATCGATCGCGAGCGCGTCCCCCGAGAGCACTGTCAGCCGTCCCGGCGCCGCCGCCGCGATCTCGGCGAGGGCCGGCAGGCAGCGCGGATCGCGCTCGACCGCCACGACATGGCGCGCGCCCTCCGCGAGCAGCGCGCGGGTGAGGCCGCCGGGTCCCGGCCCGACCTCCAGCACGTCGCAGGCGGTCAGGTCCCCGGCCCGGCGCGCGATCTTGCCGGTGAGATTCAGGTCGAGAAGGAAGTTCTGCCCGAGCGACTTCCGCGCGGAGAGACCATGCGCCGCGATCACCTCGCGAAGCGGCGGCAATCTGTCGAGACCACTGCCGGGACCAGAGCCGTCCAGTTCGGCGCTCATGCCGGCCGCGCCGGGCCGAGGCCCATCCGGCTGAGACCCATCTCGCGCGCGAGGCGAAGCGCGGCGACGAGGCTCGACGGATTGGCGCGGTTCTGTCCGGCGATGTCATAGGCGGTGCCGTGATCGGGCGAGGCGCGGACGAAATCGAGACCGAGGGTTACGTTCACCCCGCCGTCGAAATCCAGCGTCTTCAACGGGATCAATGCCTGATCGTGATACATGCAGACCGCGGCGTCGTAGTTCGCCCGCGCCGCCGGGTGAAAGAGCGTATCGGCCGAACGCGGGCCGCTCAGATCCATCCCCTCGGCGCGGAGCCTGTCGAGAACCGGCGCGATGAGCTCGATTTCCTCCGCGCCCATCGCGCCGCCTTCGCCGGCGTGTGGGTTGAGGCCTGCGACCGCGATGCGGGGCCGGGCGATGCCGAAGTCGCGCCGGAGCCCCTGCCAGGTCACGCGCAGCGTCTGTTCGAGGAGATCGCCGGTCAACGTTCGCGACACATCGGCGAGCGGGATGTGGATCGTGACCGGCACGACGCGAAGCGCGGGCGCGGCCAGCATCATCACCGGAAGCGGGGCGCCGGAGAGGCTGGCGAGAAATTCCGTATGACCGGGAAAGGCGAAGTTCGCCCCGTCGCGGAGCGCCTTCTTGTTGATCGGATTGGTGCAGACGGCGAGCGTCTCGCCCCTCCGGGTGAGTTCGACGGACCGCGCGATGATCTCGATCACCGCGCCCGCGTTCGCCGGATCGGGCTCCCCCGGCGTGACGGGGCGCGGCAAGGGATGCGGCAGGACCGGCAAGCCGTCCGGGAGGTCCGCCCGGGTCTCTCCCGGCATGGCGATCGGCCGGACGGGAAGGCCGAGACCGCGGCCGACCTCCGTCATGTGGTCCGGATCGCCCAGCAGGAAGAAATCGATTTCGCCCGCGAGTTGCGCCCAGGCCTTCAGGGCGATCTCGCCGCCGATGCCGGCCGGATCGCCCTGCGTCAGTACGATCGGCGGGATCATCGCTCGACGATCAGCGCGTCGCTCAGCAGCTCCTGCAGATAGCCCTCGCCGAAGCTGTTGATGCGTTCCGAGAACAGCTGCTGGCGCAGGTCGTCGCGCACCTCGGGATCGTTCGGATCGGGGGCGGGTCCGGGCGGCTGGTCGTAAACGGAGAGCAGTTTGATGATCGCGAGACCGCCCGCTACCGGAGTGGGGCGCGTGACCTGCCCGGGCCGCATCAGGGCGACCTGGTTGCGGACGGTGGCGGGAACCTGATCGATCGCCATCGGCGGCAGGGCTCCGCCTTCCGGACCAGTGGCCGAACGGCTGTATTCCCGGGCGGCCGCCGAGAAATCCCCGCCGCGCGACAGCCGGCGGTAGAGGTCGTCGGCGAGCGCGACCGTCTCCGGCTCGCCGCGTTCGGCGAAGGGGATGGCAAGCTCGGCGAGCCGGACCATTTCCTTCGGCCGCCGCGCCTCGACCGCGAGCGCGCGGTCGAGATCCTCCTCGGTCGGGGTCGCGCGCGCGCGGAACCGCTGGACCAGCACCTCGCGCCACATCATCCCGGCCTCGACGAAATCGTTCATCGTCTGCCGGTCGATCCGGCGGGCTTCGAGCACCCGGGTCACATCCTCGGGCGCGAGGCCCCGCTGCCGCGCGAATTCCGTGATACCGTTCGCGATCGCGTCTTCGCCGAGGTCGATCCCCATCGCCTCGGCGGCCTGGACCTTGACCCTGTCCTCGGTCAGCTGCTCGACCGCGAGCGCGCGCAGGTCCCCCGTGCCGCCCAGCGCCTCGATGAGCCGGGTCCGCTGCTCGATGTCGTAGTTGGTGATCACCCCCTGGTTCACCGTCAGCGCCGGGCCATAGGGGTTTTCCGCCGCCGCCGCTCCATCCCCGAGGCCAAGTCCGCCGCCGATCAGCACCGCCGCGAGTATCGTCCCTTTGATCCGCACGTCGCCCTCTCGTTCAACTCGGCCAGGCGGCGCAATCGCGCGCCGCCGGCCATTGTCTGCCGTTTCGCCCCCCGAGGCCCGCGAGCCGTACGCTGAAGCCGATCGAGGTGGAGGGCGGCACATTATTGGATGACGTATGGCGGCGCGAGACCGAAAGGTCGAATTCCGCGCAATCGTTGCCATAGATGACGCCGCCGCCCGTGCGCAGATTCTCGCGCGCCACGACGTCATAGCGCCAGAGGCCCCGGACCTCCCAGTTCGGCAAGACCCGGTAGCGCGCGTCGAGCCCGAATTCGTTCGTCTCGGGCTGCGGGCCGTAGTACGGGTTGTCGCTCTCGGCGAGATAGATGTAGGAGGCGCGCAGGCCGCCGCTGTCGCCGAGATAGGTCATCATGAACTCGTTGCGGGTAAGCTCGAGATCGGCGTCGAACAGCGCCCGGTCGACGAGGCTGAGTTCACGGCCGATGTCGAGCCGGAGCGCCGAGACCATGTCGGACCATTTCCCGGCGAGGCCCGTGCTTTCGTAGAACGCCTCGTCCGGCGTGGCGCGCACCACCCGGCCGAGCATCGCGCCGAGCGACCAGCCCGCCGGATCGTAGCGGGTGTAGGTGGCGCCCAGGTTCGCACGAAGCCCGGTCTCGATCCGGTCCTCGCCGGGGAAGCGGTTGAGCGCGAAGAGGTTGGTCTCGTCGAACTCCACGAGGGTCGAATCGTTGTTGGGAACATCGAATTCGCCGATCGTGTCGGACCAGATCACCTGCATGATCGGCTCGACCACATGGCTGACCACACCGCGCGCGGAGGCGGCGGTCCGTGCGAAGGGCCAGCGCAGCTCGACGTTGACGTTGGGCTCGGCCCGGTACATCGCCTGGTCGGGGAAGCTCGGATCGTCCCAGACCCGGTACATGTCGAAATCGCCGATCGCGCCCGCGCTCGCCAGCACGCCCTGCGGCAGTGTCCAGGAGCGGCGCCAGTCGAGCGCGCCGCCGAGCCTGAGCGCGTCCTGACCGTCGGCGCGCACGACGCTGAGGCCCTGCGCCTCGACACCGAACTGCCCGCCGATCCGCTCGGGCGTCATGAGGCCGCGGTAGGTGAAGGTGAGCGGCACGACCGGCAGCGTGCTGCTGGCCTGTTCCTCGCGCATGCTCTGGAAGGCGAGCGAGTCGAGTTCGAAATAGTCGTTGCTCCGGGTGCGCGTGAGCCGGGCGTAGCTGGTCAGCAGGTCGGCGTCGGAATAGTCGAACTGCTGCAGGAAGGCGTCGTCGCTGGCGACGGCGAGGTTGAAATCCGTGGTGAAGCCGGTCCCGAAGCCGAAATCGTCGAGCGCGAAGGCGCCGGTCGCGAAGGCGGCGCCGCGGCCGAACTCGCCCTCCATGCCGTCATCGAGGGAGAAGACGCCGTTGAAGTCGAAGCCGCCGGAGTCGAACCGCTGCCGGTACTCGCCCTCGAAGAGCTTCGCGCCAGAACTGGTCAGGAAGGGCGTCAGCGTCGCGTCGGAGGAAGGGCCGATGACGCGGTAATACGGCACCTTCACGCCGAAACCGTAGATGTCGGAATGGCGTGCCATGGGAAAGAGCACGCCGCTCGCGCGGCCCACGGCGGGATCGGGCACGCTCATGCGCGGCACCCAGGCGACCGGCCAGCCGAAGAGCTGCAGCGTCGCATCCTCGAGGTAGATCCGCCGGGCCACGTCGTCCTGGGTGATGCGGGCGGCGCGAAGCGACCAGGTCGGCGTGCTGTTTCCCGCGCAGATCACACAGGAACTGGCGACGGCCCGGTAGAGCGTCGTGTAGCGCCCCTCGCTGCGGCGTGCCTCGGCGGCGGCGATCTGGAGCTTCTCGCCGATCAGCACCTGCGCGCTCTCGATGAGACCTTCGCGGATGTCAGGCGTCAGCGCCGCGTTGCCCGCCAGCATCACGCCGCTTTCCGGATCGGAGAGCGAGATCGGCCCCGTCGCCCGGATCTCGCCGGCGCGTTCGTCATAGGTGATCGCGCGGGCGCGCAGCACCCGGCCCTCGTAGAGTACCTCGACATTTCCGACCGCGGTCAGCTGTCCCGTTTCGCGGTCGTAGGAGACGCTGTCGGCGATCAGCGTGGCGGGCAGGTCGCCCTCCTCGGCCGCCCCCTCCCGCCGCTCCTGCGCGACCCCCGAGCCCAACCCGGTACCCAGCCCGAGAAGCACCAGACCCAACGCAAGAAGATAACTGCTTCGCGCCACGCGCCGTCCTCGCTGCCTCGCCCCGTGATTAGCCGTCTTCGAGGTGCAACAGCAAGCCCAGCGACAGCAGGATCGCCGCGACGGGTGGCGTCCAGGCCGCGGCGAGGATCGGGATCTGTCCGTCCGCGCCGAGGGATTCGGTGAAGTTCTTCAGGAAATAGAGCGCGAACCCCGCGAGCACCGAGAGCAGGATCATGACGCCGGTCTGCCCGAAGCGCGTGGGCCTGAGCGCGAAGGACGCGCCGATCAGCACCATGGCGGCGAAGAGCGCGGGCTTCGCGAGTTCGCTCTGCAGGAACAGCCGGTGGCGCAGGCCGGAGAAACCCGATTCCTCCATCGTCGCGATGAAGCTTCCGAGGTGCCAGAAACCGACGACCTCGGGCGGGGAGAAACTGTCGAGGATCTGGTCCGAGGTGAGGGTCGAGGCGAGGGTGATGCGGCCGCCCGAGACGACCCGCTCGAACCGGCCCTCCGCGTCCCGGTCCCATTGCGTCGCCTGTTCCAGCACCCATTCCCCGGCGCCGAGCCGGGCCGCGAGCGCGTCGATGCGCGAATAGATCGTCCCGCCCTCGTCGAAGCGGAACATGCGCACGCGGCTCAGGATCGTGCCGTTGGGATTGGTACGCGCGGCCTGGATGACGGTCTGACCTCCCGGCGTGTCCGCCTGCCGGAGCCAGACGCCATCGGTGGAGAAGGACATCTGGCTGCCGCCGCCCTCTTCGAAATCCTCCTCCACGACCAGCCCGCGCTTGATCGTCGCCGCGACGAAGGGATTGACCGCGGCGACGAAGAAGATGCCGAGGACGACGGAGGCGGCGACCGGAACGCGGATGAGCCGGAGCGCCGAGATCCCGGCGGCGCGCATCACGACGAGTTCGCTCGTCCGGGCGAAGCCGAGGAAGGTCACGAGGCTCGCGAGCATCAGGACGAGCGGGAAGACCTGATAGAGCGTCTCCGGCGCCTCGAGCAGCGTCACCTCCATGACATCGCCCGCCGAGGCGCCGGAGTCGGCGTAGCGCCGCAGGTTCTCGACGCCGCCGAAGAGCAGCATGACCAGCGTGATGATCGCGAAGACCGACAGGACCGACCGCAGGAAGCGGCGGAGAACGTAGCGCCAGAGCGTCATGCCGGGGCTCCCGAGGATTGGCGTGGCCGCCGGCCCGGCCGCGACAGGCGCCGCGCGAGGACACCGACGTAGACGAGGCCGAGCAGCACGGAGACATACATGAGCGGCCAGGCCGCGGCGTTCCCGCGCACCTCCGAGCGTGTCGCGAAGGTCACGATCTGCAGGATGACCGCGACGCCGATCGCGACGATGACGCGCCGGCCGAAGCCGCTCCGCCGATAGCCGCCCGCGAGGATCGTCACCATCGCGACCATCGGATAGAGCATCGCGAGGATCGGCAGCGAGAGCTTGTAATGCCCCTCGGCCACGTAGTCGCCGAGGCCGTAGCGGCCGGAGGCGAGCATCTCCTCGCTGGGGAAGAGCAGGTCGCCGACCCAGTATTCCGACGGCCGCGGAATCCGCGTCGACTGCTCGCGCAACAGCTCGCTCAGGTCGAAGACGAACTGGTCGAAGCGCACGGTGTTGATCTGCTGGCTGTTCTCATTCAGCGTGATCGCCACGCCGTCGCGCATCACGAGCCGCGCTTCCATGCCTTCGCGGAGGAGCAGCGCATGGTCCGCCGAATAGGTGATCGGCCGGGCGAATTCGCGCTGGTCGTTGAGGAAGATCCCGGCCATCTCGCCCTCGCGGCTCGTGTCGGTGATGAAGAGCGTGATCCCCGGCATCGGATGCAGGAACTGCCGCTCGACGATCAGCGCCTGGGCGAGATCGGAGCGGATCGCCTGCGTGCGTTCGGCGAGCGCGGTACCCGCGGCGGGGACGAGAAAGAGCAGGACCGCGGCCATCGCCGCCCCCATGATCGCGCCGAAGATCGCGACCGGCCGGAGCAGCCCGAACGGCCCGAGACCCGATGCCATCATGACGACGAGCTCGCTTTCGCCGAAGAGCTTGTTGACCGCGTAGAGCGCCGCCCCGATCGCCGAGAGCGGCAGCACGATGACGAGCACCTGCGGCATGACGAGCGCCGAGAAGGTCAGGAAGATCGACGCGCCCTGACCGCTCGCGATCACCGTGTCGATCAGCCGGACGGCCTGGGTGAGCCAGACGACCCCGGTGAAGACGAGTACGAAGAACCCGAGCGCGCCCACGAGCTGGCCGAGGATATAGCTGTCCAGTCGCTTCAAAGGGTCCTCGCTCCGGCCCGCGCGGCCTTGGCTAGCCTGGCGAAAGCCGTTAGTCCTTGCGCTTCGGACTGCAACTTACGGAGACCGCCGTGACCACGCCACTGGAAACCGCCTTCGCCGATGTCGAGGACGCCGATATCGCGAAGATCCCTGGCCGGATGGTCATCGTCGCCGACGACACCGGCGCTCTCGGCCCGCTGGCACGCAAGGTCGACCGGCTGACCAAGGGCGCGGTCTCGCGCCTGACGACGAGCGCGGCCTTCGGGAAGGCGAAGACCGGATCGGCGCATGTCCTCGCCTATCCCGCCGGCCTCGCGGCCGAGTCGCTTCTGGTCCTGAAGCTGCCGAAGAAGGCGACGCCGGCGGAGGCGCGCGTCGCGGGCGCGGCCATCGCGGGCTTCAACGGTGCCGTGCCGCTCCATGTCCTCGCCGGACCGCTGGCGACGGCGCCGGAACTGGCGCTCGGGCTCGGGCTCCGGACCTATGCCTTCGCGACCTATCGCAAGGTCGAGGAAGATGCGCCGAAACCGAACGGCCAGGTCACCTTCCACGTCAAGGACCCCGCCGCCTCCGAGGCGGCCTTCGCGCCCTATGCCGCGCAGATCGCGGGCGTCTTTTTCACCCGCGACCTCGTGAGCGAGCCCGCGAACGTGCTCACCACCACCGAATTCGCCGAGCGCCTCACCGAACTGCGCGAACTTGGCGTCGAGGTCGAGGTGCTGGAGGAGAAGGAGCTCGAAGACCTTGAAATGCGCACGCTGCTCGCGGTCGGGCAGGGGTCCGAGAGCCCCTCGAAGGTCGTCGTGATGCAGTGGAAGGGCGGCGGCGAGGAAGCGCCGCTGGCCCTCGTCGGCAAGGGCGTGGTCTTCGACAGCGGCGGCATCTCGATCAAACCCTCCGCCGGCATGGAAGAGATGACGATGGACATGGGCGGCGCGGGCGTCGTCGCCGGCGTCATCAAGACCCTCGCGCTCCGGGGGGCGAAGGCCAATGTCGTGGGCCTCGTCGGCCTCGTCGAGAACATGCCCGACGGCAAGGCGACGCGCCCCGGCGATGTCGTGAAGTCGAAGAAGGGCGACACGGTCGAGATCATCAATACCGACGCGGAAGGCCGGCTCGTGCTCGCCGATGTGCTCTGGTACGCGCAGGAGCGCTTCAAGCCCGCCGGCATCGTCGATCTCGCCACGCTGACCGGTGCGATCATCATCGCGCTCGGTCATGAGAAGGCCGGGGTCTTCTCCAATGACGACGCCTTCGCCGGTGCCTTCCTCGCCGCGGCCGGGAACGAGGGCGAAGGCGCCTGGCGCATGCCGCTCGCCCCCGCCTATGACAAGGCGCTGACGAGCCGGATCGCCGATATCGCCAATGTCGGCGGCCGGCCGGCCGGTGCGGTGACGGCGGCGCAGTTCCTGCAGCGGTTCATCGAACCCGGGACCCCCTGGGCGCATCTCGACATCGCGGGCGTGGCCTATGTCAACAAGGACACCGACCTGTCGCCGAAGGGCGCGACCGGCTGGGGGGTGCGCGCGCTCGACCGGCTGATCCGGGATCGCTACGAGCACTGATCAAGATGGCGGAGGTGCTATTCTACCACCTGACGCATTCGTCGCTGGAACAGAACCTGCCGGATCTGCTCGAAAAGACGCTGGCGCGCGGTTGGCGCGCGCTGGTGCGCTGCGGCTCGGAAGCGGGGCTCGCCGCGCTCGACGAGCGGCTCTGGACGTGGCGCGACGACGCGTTCCTGCCGCATGGCACCGCGCGCGGACCCCATCCCGCGCGGCAGCCGATCTATCTCACGCTCGGCGAGGAGAATCCGAACGCGGCGGATGTGCTGATGCTGGTCGACGGCGCGCGGGCGGGCGTTCCCGAGATGTCCGGCTTCACCCGCGCCTGCCTGATCTTCGACGGCGCCGATGCCGAGGCGGTCGATGCCGCCCGCCGCGACTGGCGCGCGGTGCGCGACGCGGGGCTGCCCGCGAAATACTGGGCGCAGGAGAACGGCCGCTGGACGCAGAAGGCGGCGTCCTGAGCCTCCGCGTCCCGAACCGTGCCGCCGGGGGCGGTCAGGGCACCAGCCGCATCCTGTCGCCCTCGATCTCGATCCGCGAGAACCGGTCGAGGAAATCCATGCCCAGAAGCGAGATCCCGAGCCCGCCGGCGCTGACATTCGCCCGGACGTTCGAGACATCGAGTTCGCCGAGCGCGATACGGCGCAACCGGACCGGCGCGAGTTGCACCAGCCCGTTCGCGGTCTGCGCCCGGGAGAGATAGTTCAACTCGTCCACGTCGATGCCGGCGGCGCTCGCGTCATCGCGCGAGAGCACGATCCGCGTCGCGCCGGTGTCGATCATGAAGGTCACCGGCGCGCCGTTCACCTCCAGCGCCGCGTAGAAATGCCCGTCCCGCTGGCGGCGAAGCTCGATCGTATCGCCGTCGAGCCGCGTCGTCGCTGGGAAGAGATTGTCGCGGAGCGTGTCGCGATAGGAATAGGCGAAGATCGCCATCAGGAAGATCAGGACCCAGAGCAGGATGTCGCGCAGGCCCCGCAGACTCGCCCGGCCGCCGAAGCCGAAGACGCCCAGCAGGAACAGCAGAATGAGGCCCAGGTAGATCGCCCGTGCGATCTCGTCCCCGGTGAGCCCGTCGATCATTCGGGGGTCACCGGCAGGACCCCGATGTCGCCGAGGCCATCGAGCACGAACTGCACCGCGAGCGCCGCCAGCAGCATGCCGAAAAGCCGGGTCACGACGACGACGCCGTTATGGCCGAGGATGCGCTCGGTCAGATTGCCGGCGCGGAAGACCAGATAGGTGAGCCCCACGACAACGAGCATCACCCCCAGCACGGCGACCAGGCCGAGGATGTCGCCCTGGTTCTCGCCGCCGAGCAGGATCATCGTCGCGAGCGCGCCCGGGCCGGCGATGAGCGGCATCGCGAGCGGGAAGACCGAAGGATCGGCGGGCTCAAACCCGCCGTCCGCCGTCGGATGCGTGGCGGAGGACGCTTCGGCGACATGTTTCTCGCGACGCGCGCTGCGCTTCTCGAAGAGCATGTCCACCGCGATCAGGAAGAGAAGCAGCCCGCCCGAGATCCGGAAGGCGGGCAGGCTGATCCCCACGGTCGCGATCAGCGGCTCGCCCGCGAGGCCGAAGACGGCGAGCAGGCCACCGCCGACGAGCACCGCGCGCAGCCCGACGGCGTTGCGCTGCGCCGGCGTCATGCCGCGGGTCAGCGAGACGAAGACCGGGGCGAGGCCGATGGGATCGATGGTGACGAAGAGCGCGACGAATGTCGTGGCCAGCTCCTCGGGCGACATCAGACGGTCTCGCCCGCGGCTTCGAGCCGCTCCAGCGCCTCGAGCCAGAGCGCCTCGGCCCGCTCCAGCCCCTCCAGCACTTCGGCGCGCTTCCGGTTGAGCTGCTCCATCTCGGAGGCATCGCTGCGGGCATAGAGGATCGGATTGGCGAGCCGGCTGTCGATCTTCTCGCGCATCTCCTCGAGCTTGCGGACCCGCTCCTCGCAGCGCGAGACCTCGGCGCGGAGCGGCGCGTTGGCGGCCTTGCGGTTCGCGGGCCGGGGCTTCTCGTCCTTCCTCTCCTCCTTCTTCGGGCTCGCGACGCCGCGTTCGGAGAGCAGAAGCCGGCGGTATGCTTCCATATCGTCGTCGAAGGGCCGGACGGCGCCGTGTTTCACCAGCCAGAGCCGGTCGGCGACGAGTTCGACCAGATGCGGATCGTGGCTGACGAGGATCACCGCGCCGCCATATTCGGTCAGCGCCTGAACCAGCGCCTCGCGACTCTCGATATCGAGGTGGTTGGTCGGCTCGTCGAGGATGATGAGATGCGGCGCGTCGATCGTCGCGAGCAGGAGCGAGAGCCGCGCCTTCTGTCCGCCCGAGAGCCGCCGGACCTCCGTCGTCGCGATATCGGCGCCGATCCCGCCACCCGCGAGGCGGGCGCGCTGCTTCGCCGGGGTCTCCTCGGGCCGGAGCGCGGCGATATGCTGGAGCGGCGTCTCGTCGAGATTGAGTTCGTCGACCTGATGCTGGGCGAAATAGCCGACGCGAAGCTTCGAGGAGGCGATCTTGCGCCCGCGCATCGGGCTCAGCCGGTCGGCGAGCAGTTTCGAGAGCGTGGACTTGCCCTGGCCGTTGGCGCCGAGAAGCGCGATCCGGTCGTCCTGGTTGATCCGAAGATCGAGTCCCGAGAGCACCGCGCGCTCGCCATAGCCGATCGCGACATCCTCGAGCCGGATGATCGGCGGCGACAGTTCCTCCGGCGTCGGGAAATTGAAGCCCGTCACATTGTCCTCGACCACCGCGGCGATCGGCTTCATCCGTTCGAGCGCCTTCATCCGGCTCTGCGCCTGGCGGGCCTTGGAGGCCTTGGCGCGGAAGCGGTCGACGAAGGACTGCATATGCGCCCGCGCCGCGTCCTGCTTCTTCTTCTCCGCCACCTGCTGCTCCAGCCGCGCGCGGCGGGTGTCGTCGAACGTGTCGTAATTGCCCTGATAGAGCGTGAGCTTCTGGCGGTGCAGGTGCAGGATCGCGCCGACCGAGCGGTTCAGGAGGTCGCGGTCATGGCTGATCACCAGCACGGTATGCGGATAGCTCCGCAGGAAGTTCTCGAGCCAGATCGCACCTTCGAGGTCGAGATAGTTCGTCGGCTCGTCCAGGAGCAGCACGTCGGGCCGGGAGAACAGCACGGCGGCCAGCGCCACGCGCATCCGCCAGCCGCCCGAGAAATCGGCGCAGGGCCGCGCCTGGGCCTCGCCGTCGAAGCCGAGCCCGTTCAGGATCGAGGCCGCCCGCGCCTCCGCGGAATGCGCGTCGATGTCGGCGAGCCGGGCGTGGATCTCGGCGATCCGATGCGCGTCCGTCGCCGTCCCGGCCTCCGCGAGCAGACCCGCGCGCTCGGTATCGGCCATCAGCACGGTTTCGAGCAGGCTGTCGCGGGTCGCGGGCGCCTCCTGCGCGACGCCGCCGATCCGGGCGCGGCGGGGCACCACGATCTCGCCGCCGTCGAGGGCGAGCTCGCCCCGGATCAGCTTGAAAAGCGTGGTCTTTCCGGTGCCGTTGCGTCCGACGAATCCGACCTTGTGCCCGGCCGGGATCAAGGCCGAGCAATCGTCGAAGAGCTTCTTGCCTTCGAGCGTGAAGGAAATGTTCTTGAACGCCAGCATCGGGCTGATTTGGCCCGCCCGCGGGGGCTTGTCAACCGAGCGGCCCAACCGAGAAGCCTGGCCACGACGCTTCGACCGGGCGAATCCGCCGCGCCATTTTCGGCTTCCACCCTTCCTGCGCGCATGCTAACTGGCGCGCGATCAAGTGAGGGAAACTCATGGCACTGCAACGTACCTTTTCGATCATCAAGCCGGACGCCACCCGGCGCAACCTGACCGGCGCGATCAACGCGAAACTGGAAGCCGCGGGCCTCCGCATCGTCGCCCAGAAGCGCATCCATCTGACGCTCGGCCAGGCGCAGGCCTTCTACGGCGTGCACAAGGATCGCCCCTTCTTCGGCGAACTGACGGAATTCATGAGCTCGGGCCCGATCGTGGCCCAGGTGCTGGAAGGCGAGGACGCCGTCCTGAAGAACCGTGAAGTGATGGGCTCGACCAATCCGGCCGACGCCGCCCCGGGTACGATCCGCAAGGAATTCGCGCTCTCGATCGGCGAGAACTCGGTCCACGGCTCGGACGCGCCGGAAACGGCGGCGGAGGAGATCGCCTACTTCTTCTCCGGCCTCGAGATCGTCGGCTGAGAGCCATCTGACCGAGCAGGCCGGCCATCGTCGGACCCGGCCGCCTCGATCCGACAACGCCGGGCGTTTCGCGCCCGGCGTTGTCTTTTCCCGGGAGGGCTTACTGAGCCGGCGCCGGCTCCTCGGGCGTCGAGGCATCGGCGGGAGCATCGCCCTGGGGCATCCCCTCATGGGACATGCCTTCCCCCGACATGCCCTCCCCCGACATGCCCTCCTGGGCCGCGCCCTCCTGGCCCGCCGCGCCGGTCTCGGCCGCGGGCTTCTCCGCCGGAATGATCGACGCGGTATCCGCGCGGGACTGCACGGTGAAGGTGACATCGACCGGCCCCGCCTTTTCGAAGACGAGCTTCGCCGGCAGCGTGGCGCCGATGAGGAACGGCTCCGTCAGTCCCATGAACATGACATGCATGCCGCGCGGCCTGAGCGTCACGCTTTCTCCGGGGGCGAGTTCGATCCCCTCGACCTCGTTCATCTTCGCGACGCCATTCGCATCGGTGCTGGTCTCGTGCAGCGCGCCTCGCGGGTCGGATTCGATGCTGATGAGCCGGTCCGCCGCGGGACCCGCGTTCGTCACGCTGAAGTAGCCCGCCGCCGATTTGGCGGTCCTCGGCGTCGCGACGATATAGGGATGATTGACCGTCAGCCCGCCCGCGGTGAATTCCTCCTGCGCCATCGCGGGCAGGGTGGTCGCGGCGCTGGCGGCGACGGTGGCGGCCAGCGCGAACAGGGCGTGTCTCAGTTTCATCTACTGCTCCTCGGGATGCCCGAAACGTTCGGGCGGGGTCGTTGTCCTCGGCTTCGTCATCCGATGCCCGGGGGGCCACGTGCCGGGTTTGGCGGCGCGTCGCGCGTGGTCGGCGGCGCGGCCGCGGCCCGGATGCGATGCGGGGCAAGCACCATGTCCCATGAGACGCCCAGCGTCGGAGGCTCGGGCGGCGCCGCGGGACCAAAGGGGCGGCAGGCTTCGCAATGCGTGATCGAAGTGGGTTCGCCGCCGCAGAGATCGGCGAGCCGGCCGCCCATGGCGAGATAGGCGTTGAGCGCCGCCTCTTCCGGGCCGCCACTCGCCAGCCGATGGGCGACGGCGGCGCCCGAGGTCGCGAGCGTCAGCGCGAGGGTGAGCGCGAGGCCGAGCAGGCGGCGGAGATGCGGCGCGGTCATGCTTCGCTGATAGCCGAAGCGCGGCCCGTCTCCAAGCGTGGTCTCGGAAGGTAAGGGCTCGGGGCGTGGGTCGAGGCGCGCCGTCTCAGGACGCGGGCTCCTCGGCGCGGAGCAGCGCGAGCTTCCGGCGATCGCCCGAGACGAACCGGCGCAGCACGGCCGGGTAGAGCAGGTGCTCGACCGGGAGTAGTCGCGCGGCGAGTGTCTCCGGACTGTCCTCCGGACGGACCGGGATCACCGCCTGCCCGAGGATCGGCCCGGCGTCGAGTTCCGGCGTCACCTCATGCACCGTGCAGCCATGCACCGCCATCCCGGCTTCGAGCGCGCGGGCATGGGTGTGAAGGCCGGTGAAGAGCGGCAGGATCGAGGGATGGATATTCAGCATCCGGCCCTGCCAGGTCTCGATGAACCCGGTCGTGAGCACGCGCATGAAGCCCGCGAGGCAGAGCAGCTCGGCGCCCGAGGCGCGGAGCGGCGCCATCATTTCCGCCTCGAAAGCGGCGCGGTCGCCCTTGAACGGCCTGTGATCAACGGCCGCGGTCGGCACGCCGAGTTCCGCCGCGAGTTCGAGCCCCTTCGCGCGTGGATCGTTCGAGAGCACCAGTACCGGCTCCGCCGGATGCTCAGGGTCGGCGAGCATCGCGCGCACGAGCGCGATCATGTTCGAGCCGCCGCCCGAAATGAGGATCGCGACGCGGGTCTTCCTCATCGCTCAGAGCGCGCCCCGGTAGCGGACACCCGCGCCCTCGGTGAGCGTGCCGATCCGGGTCACCGTCTCGCCCGCCTTCGCGAGAGTCTCGGCGATCGCCTCGGCCCGGTCGGCTGCCACGACGGCGACAAGGCCGATCCCGCAGTTGAACGTCTTCAGCATCTCGGCGTCCGCGATACCGGCCGTCCCGCGCAGCCAGCCGAAGACCGGGGGCAGGGTCCAGGCGTCGAGGTCGATCTCCGCGCCGATCCCCTCGGGCAGGATGCGGGGCAGATTCTCGGTCAGCCCGCCGCCGGTGATATGGGCGAGGCCGTGCACGCCGCCCTGGGCGATCGCGGCGAGCGCCGGCTTCACATAGATCCGCGTCGGTGCAAGCAGCGCCTCGGCGAGCGTGGTCTCACCGGAGGAACCCTCACCGAAGGGGCAGGGCGCGTCCCAGGCGAGATCGGCGCGCTCCACCACCCGCCGCACGAGGCTGTAGCCGTTGGAATGCACGCCCGAGGAGGCGAGGCCGAGCAGCACATCGCCCGCCGCCACGTCGCGCGGCAGGCTCGCGCTTCGCGACATCGCGCCGACCGCGAAACCCGCGAGGTCGAAATCGCCCGCCGCGTACATGCCCGGCATCTCCGCCGTCTCGCCGCCGACGAGCGCGGCGCCCGCCTGGACGCAACCCTCGGCGATGCCCTCGACCACGATCGCGGCCTCCGCCGGGTCGAGCTTTCCGGTCGCGAAATAGTCGAGAAAGAACAGCGGTTCGGCACCCTGACAGACCAGATCGTTCACGCACATCGCGACGAGATCGACGCCCACCGTGCCAAGCTGGCCCGTGTCGATCGCGACGCGGAGCTTGGTGCCGACGCCGTCGGTCGCGGCGACGAGGATCGGATCGTCGTAGCCCGCCGCCTTCAGGTCGAAGAGCGCGCCGAACCCGCCGAGGCCCGCCATGACGCCCGCGCGGTCGGTCCGTTTCGCCGCGGGCTTGATCCGCTCGACCAGCGCGTTGCCCGCGTCGATATCCACACCGGCGTCGGCATAGGTCAGCCCCTTCGCCTCTTCGCTCACGTCGCTCTCCATCCTTGCGCGGCGCCTGCTCTACCGCGGATCAGGGCGGATGGGAACCGCTCCTCAGGCCCGCCGCCGCGCGCGGCCGAGCCGGACCCAGACCGGCGCATGGTCGCTGGCGTTTTCCGCCGCGCGGACCTCGCGATCGACGCCCGCCTCACGCAGCTGCGGCGCGAGATCCGGCGACAGCAGCAGGTGGTCGAGCCGCATCCCGCCATCGCGCTCGAACCGGTTCCGGCGGTAGTCCCAGAAGGTGAAGACCGACCCCTCGGGATGGAGTGCGCGCAGCGCGTCGGTCCAGCCCTGGGCGATGAGTCGCGCGAAGGCCGCGCGCCCCTCCGGCGAGATCAGCGCGTTTCCGTCGTAGGAGCGGGTCTCATAGATGTCGCGCGGCTCCGGCACGATATTGTAGTCGCCCGCGAGCACCACGGGGACCGCCGCCGCCAGCAGGTCCGCGGCATGTGCCTCGAACCGATCGTGCCAGACGAGCTTCGCGTCGAACTTCGGTCCCGGCGCCGGATTGCCGTTCGGCGCGTAAAGGCAGCCGATCAGGATGCCGCGCACCGCCGCTTCGATGTAGCGGCTCTGCGCCGTCGCGTCCTCGCCCGGCAGCGCGTCGCGGGTCATCACCGGCACCGCGTCGCGTGCGAGGATCGCGACACCGTTCCAGGTGCGCTCGCCGCGCCAGACCGCGCCATAGCCCGCCTCTTCCAGCCTCTCGCGCGGGAACCGGTCATGCGCGGTCTTCAACTCCTGCAGGCAGACCACATCCGGCCGCGCGACCTCCAGCCAGTCGAGCAGGTTTCCGATGCGTCTCGTCAGCCCGTTGATGTTGAAGGTCGCGATACGCATCGCGGGTCAGCGGACCGCCTCCGCGAAGGCCCGGGTCCGCTCGGCGACGGTCGCGAGATGATCGGCGGCGCTGAAGCCCGAGACCGACCTGCGGGGCTTCAGATCATGATCGCCGTCCTCGAGCCAGACGATCTCGATCCGCTCCGAGAGCGTGTAGCCCGCCACATCGTCGCGCGTGCCGAACGGGTCGCGCGTGCCCTGAAAGATCAGCGCCGGCGTGGCGAGATGCTCCAGATGCGCGGTCCGCGTGTTCTCCGGCTTGCCCGGCGGGTGGAACGGATAGCCGAAACAGACGAGCCCCGCGACGCGCCGCTCGGCGTGGAGTTCATCGGCGATCATGCTCGCGACCCGCCCGCCCATCGACTTGCCGCCGATCAGGATCGGCCCCTCGGCCGCGAGCGCGGCGACCGCTGCACGATACTCGGGAATCACCTTCTCCGCGCGGGGCGGAGGTTTGCGGCCGGTGCCGCGCCGGCGGCTCGCCATGTAGTCGAATTCGAACCGGACGACCCGCAGCCCCGCGCCCGTGAGCGCCGCCGTCAGCGCCGTCATTCCGGCCGAATCCATCGCCGCCCCCGCGCCATGCGCGAGAACGAGCTTGGGTCCGTCCGCGGGGCCGTCGATCAGAAAATCCGGCATCAGCCCGCCGCGTCCCGCTGTCCGCGAACGAAGGCGATGCCGCGCGCCGCGCGCCGCGCCCATTCGGAGGTCGAATCGAGTTCCAGATACCGCTCCCACCAGCGCGCCGCCGCCGCGAGATCGCCCGCGTCGAATTCGAGCGACGCGAGATTGTAGACCGCGTCGGCATAGCCCGGGTCGATCGCGATCGCCCGGCCGAGATAGTCACGCGCCCGCGCCACCCGACCCCCCGCGCGCATGAGTCCTGCGAGGTTGAACCAGGCCTCGACGAAATCCGGGTCGATCGAGACGGCGCGGAACAGCGCCTCCTCCGCCTCGCGTTCCCGCCCGGAGGCGCGCAGGCAGTTCGCGCGGTTGAAGGCGGCGTCGCTGTCGTCCGGATCGGCGGCGAGGCAGCGGGCATAGAGCGCGGCGGCGCCGGCGAAATCCTCCGCCGCCTCGGCCGCCTCGGCCTCGGCGAAAAGCCGGTCGGCATCCGCGCCCGGGCCCTCGAAGCCGAGCAGAAGCTGCCCGTCCAACTCGCGCAATTCCTCGCCATGGCGGGCGTAGATCGCGCGGTCCTCGCCCAGTTCGAGCGATTTCGCCGTGAGCGAGACCGCCGGTCCCTGCCGGTGCACCGACCGCGCGATCGCGGCCCAGTCGGCGCCGCCCGCGATCAGGCCCGCGTATTTGCGCGCGAGGATCACGTCGCGGAAGGCATAGGGTTCCGCCTCCGCCGCGAAACCGTCGAAGAGCGACAGCATGTCGAGCGCGTGCGCCCGGAGCCCTGAGCGGGCAAGCACTTCGGCGCGGGTAAGCGCGCGCTCATCCTCCGGCGCGACCTCGGCGACGAAACGCAGGAAAGCGTTCTCGCTCAGGAGCCGTCGCCCGGCGGCGCCGGCCACCTCGGCCTCGATCGCCTCCGCGTCGAGCCGGCGCAGGAGCGAGCGGCCGAAGACGATGATCCGGGTTCGCCGCGTGACGCCGCGATGCAGGGTACCGCCCCGGGCGGCAACGGCACGGGCGGCGAGGCGCCGGGGCAGGCTGTCGAGCGCGCCGACGAGGCCGACCGCGAGGCGGGAGGTCACGATGTCGCCTTGGCCTTCGTCGCGCGCGGGCTCCGCGTCCCGGCCGCCGCGCGTTTCGGCTTCGGCGCCGGCTCCTCGGCTTCGCCGCCCGCGGCCGGCTTGGCCTTGGCGCGGCTCTTCGCCGGCGGCTTGGTCTGGCTGAGGCTCGCCTTCAGCGCGTCCATCAGGTTCACGACATTGCCGCGTTCCGGCGCGGCGGCGACGATCGGCTTGTGACCCTTCAGCTTCTCCTTGATCATCGCCATCAGCGCTTGCTCATAGCGGTCGGGATAATCACCCGGATCGAATTTCGTCGTCTTCTGCGCGATCAGCGCCTCGGCGAGCCCCAGCATCTCGGCGTCCGGCTTCTCGTCCGGGATCGAATCGAAATAGGCCGAAGTCGCGCGCACCTCGGTCGGGTTGCGGAGGGTCTGGACGAACATGCCCTTGTCGAGCGCGCCGATCGTCACCACCCGCTCGCGGCTCGACAAGACCAGCCGGGCGATCGCGAGCTTCTTCGCGTCCTTCAGCGCCTCGCGGAGCACGATGAAGGTCTCCTCCGCCATCGCCCCGTCGGGCGCGAGGTAATAGGGCGCGTCCTGCCAGATCGTATCGACCTCGTCGGCGTCGACGAAAGCCTCGATATTCATGGTGTGGTTCGATTCGATCTGCACCGCTTCGAGGTCGGCATCGTCGATGATGACGTATTTCTTGTCCTCGTATTCGTATCCGCGCACGAGATCGGAGCGCTCGACCAGGCCCAATTCCGGATCGACCGGCTTGATGTTGATGCGGTTGTGCGTGTCCTTGTGGAGCTGGTTGAAGCGTACGCGGTCCGAACTGCTCGTCGCGGGATAGAGCCGGACCGGGCAGCTGACGAGGCTCAGCTTCAGATAGCCCTTCCACGTGGCGCGAGGTGCCATGTCCTTCTCCCCTCAACCGCGCCCGCCCTCAGGGCAGGTCGCGCGCATACTCGTCCATGTCGGCCCAGGGATCGCCGGAAGCGGCGACCAGATCGGGCAGGGTAGCGTAATTCAATTCGCCCGGCCCGTCGATTGTTTCGAGATCATCCCAAGTCAAGGGCGCCGAAGCGGGCAGATTTCCGCGCGCGCGGAGCGAATAGGGCGCGACCGCCGTCGCGGAGCGCGCGTTGCGGTGGAAGTCGATGAAGATCCGGTTCTTGCGGTTCTTCTCACCCATGACCGTGACGAAGGTCTCGGGCGCCGTCTTCGCAACCGCCTCCGCGATCGCCGAGGCCGCCCTGTGCGTCGCCTTCCAGTCGAGCTTCCGCGTCACCGGCACGACCACATGCACCCCCTTGCCACCGGAGGTCTTGGCGAAGGGGACGAGCCCCATCCCGCGCAACGCCTCGGCGACGTGGCGCGCGGCGTGGACGATCTCGCGCCAGCCGATCCCCTCTCCGGGGTCGAGGTCGAAGATCACCCGGTCGGGATGCTCCGGGTCGTCCTTGCGCGCACCCCAGCAATGGAACTCGACGACGCCGAACTGCGCGAGCGCGAGATAGCCCTTCGCGTCGTCGATGGTGAGATAGGTCTTGGACTCGCCATCGGAATCCCTGAACGGCATCGTGCCCAGCGCCTTCGGCATCCCCGTGAACGGGTGGCGCTGGAAGAAGCAGTCCTCGGGCTTGCCGGTCGGGCAGCGGACCAGCGAGACCGGACGGCGCAGGATGAGCGGCAGCATCGCCTCGCCGATCTTCGCGTAATAGACCGCGACATCGAGCTTGGTCGGCCCGGAGCGGCCGAAGAGCCGGCGCTCGGGATTGGTGATCGAGATCTGGGCGAGGTCGGCGTCGGTGATCATGCGTTGCCTCGGCTCCGGCGCCGCCCGCCGCGTCGCCGTTTCGGCCGACCCGGTTCGACCTTGTGCGAGCCCGCGCAGGCCGAGGAAAACCGCGTGGCGCACCGAGTTGTTCCCGGTGCGCGTCGAATAGCGGATGCGCGCGCTCAGCACCGGGCGGACCGCGATCACGTCGCGCGGCGCCTCGGGGAGCGGCGGGGCGCCGTCGCGGAGCGGTTCGAGCCGGTCGAGCAGATCCGCCATCGTGCCCGCGTCGAAGCCGGTCCCGACCTTGCCCCGGTAATGAAGCTCGTCCCCCTCCCATTCGCCGAGCGCCAGCGCGCCGAGCCCGCCCGCGCGCGCCGAGGCGGTATAGCCCGCGATCACGAAATCCTCCGTCCGCGGCGCCTTCGCCTTGAGCCAGCTCCGCGACCGCCCCGGGCGATAGGGCGCGTCGGCGCGTTTCGAGACGACGCCTTCGAGCCCCATCTCGCCCACACGCTCGAAGAAGGCGGGGCCGTCGCCCTCGACATGATCGCTGAACTGGATCGCCCCATGAGTCGAGCCGGCGGGTGTCGCGGCGATCAGGGACGCGAGCAGCGCCTTGCGCCGGCCGAGCGGCACGTCGCAGAGGTCCCAGCCGTCGAGATACGGCAGGTCGAAGGCGAAGAAGGTGAGCCGCCCCTCCGGTCCTTCGGAGAGCGCCTTCTGCAACCCGGAAAAATGGCTGACACCCTTCGCGTCGAGCGCGACGATCTCGCCGTCGATGATCGCGTTCCGGTGGCCGAGCGCCTCGAAGGCCGCGCCGAGATCGCCGTAGCGGTGTGTCCAGTCGAGCCCGCCCCGGGTGATGAGCCGGGCGGTACCGCCCTGAAGAAAGGCCATGGCGCGATAGCCGTCGAACTTGATCTCGTGCAGCCAGCCGGACCCCTCCGGTGGCGCCTCGGCCGCCGTCGCGAGTTGCGGCGCGAGGCTCTCGGGCATCTCCGCCTTGACCGCGCCCTTGAGCGCCCCGGGACGGATACGTCTGGCGCGGGGCGGGGGAGCGGGCTCCGCCAGGAGATCCTCGGCGCGGCGGCCGGTTCTGACGCTTTCCGGCCGTTCCGCGAGAACGTCCGAGCCGGGGGCGGCGGCGAAGTCCTTCTCCTTGATGAGCAGCCACGGCACCTGCCGCTCGCCCTCCCTGGGTCTGAGCCGCGCGAGCATCCAGCCGCCACGGAGCTTTTCGCCGGCGAGCCGGAACTTGAACGCGCCCTTGGCGAGATCGGCCGCCGCGTCGCCCATCGGCGCCCATGTCCCCTCGTCCCAGACGATGGTCGGACCACCGCCGTATTCGCCCTTGGGGATCACGCCTTCGAAATCGGCGTAGTCGAGCGGATGATCCTCGGTCTGGACCGCGAGCCTTCGGTCGGCCGGATCGAGCGACGGGCCCTTCGGCACGGCCCAGCTCTTCAGAACGCCGTCGAGTTCCAGCCTCAGGTCGTAGTGTTTCGTGGTGGCATGGTGCTCATGGACGACGAAACGGTCGCCGCCACGCGCGCGCGCGTCCGGCTCCCCGTCCACCCCCGTCGCACCTTCCGGCTCGGCCGTCCTCCCGAAATCGCGCTTCCGGCGATAGGCGCCGAGCGCGCCATCCGAATGCTCGGCCGGATTCTTGTCCGAATGTTCGGCCGGATTCTCGCCCGGATCTTCGCCGGGATTCTGGGCCGCATGCCCGTCCTGGCGCTTCTTCGGGCCGGATGCCGTCTTCGCCGGTGCTCCTTTCCGTGCTCCCACCCGCGGTTCTCCCGGTGCTGCGCGCGGGGACGTTCGCGCATCTGACATGGAAGGAGGCTAGGGCAGCGCCGGTTTCCGTGCAATCGCATCGCGGCGTCCCGGATCGGGCGATGGCGCCCCGGTTCCCGACACGACCGGTGGGGAACAGGCCTTGATTTCGGCGCCGCACCCGTAACTGATACCGGGGACATCGGCGCCCAGGGGCTTCGCAACCGGCGCCGATCGGACCGAAACGGGACCAAGGAGACCAAGATGGCTCGATTTGACGGAAGAGTGGCGATCGTGACCGGCGCCGCCAGCGGCATCGGCAGGGAGATCGCCCATGCCTTCGCCGCGGAGGGCGCCATCCCGGTCATCGCCGACCTCAACCTCGAAGCCGCCGAGAAGACCGCGCAGGAGATCCGCGACAAGGGCGGCGAGGCGATGGCGGTTGCGATGGACGTGACGGACGAGGCGGCCGTCGACAAGGGCGTCGACGCGGTGGCCGAGAAATACGGCCGCGTCGACATCCTCGTCAGCAACGCCGGCATCCAGATCGTGAAGCCGCTGGTCGAATTCGACCTCGCCTCCTGGAAGAAGATGCTGGCGATCCATCTCGACGGGGCGTTCCTGACAACGCGCGCCTGCCTGCGGCACATGTACAAGGCCAATTACGGCCGTGTGATCTACATGGGCTCGGTCCATTCCAAGGAAGCTTCCAAGCTCAAGGCGCCCTATGTCACGGCCAAACACGGGCTCACGGGCCTTGCCAAGACGCTCGCCAAGGAAGGCGCCGAACACAACGTGAGCGCGAACGTCGTCTGCCCCGGATTCGTCCGGACACCGCTTGTCGAGAAGCAGATTCCGGAACAAGCGAAGGAGTTCGGCATTTCCGAGGAGGATGTGGTCAGGAAGATCATGCTGAAGGACACCGTGGACGGCGAGTTCACCACCACGGGCGATGTGGCGGACGCGGTGCTGTTCTTCGCGGCGGCGAAGAACTGCGTCATGACGGGCCAGTCCGTGGTGGTGAGCCACGGCTGGTTCATGCAGTAGGGACGCGGCTTCATATGGCAAGGCCGAGGCGGGCCCGGGACGCTGTTCCGGGTCCGCCTCGCGACGGAGGAGGACGGACACTTGGCGCGGAGCCCAGAGCGGGAGGAACCCGAGCGGGAGGAGCCCGAGCGCGAGGAACCTGAGCGCGAGGACGCGGAAGACGAGACCCTGCCGCCCGATCCGTGGCGGGACGAGGATCGCGAGACCCACCCGGACGTGAGCGCGCTGCCCACCGGCCGCCCGGCGCGGGACGCCAGGCAGCCGAGCGAGCTCAACCGGCGCGCTTGGAAGGGCGTTCTGGCGCGGGTGTGGAACGGCATCTCGGAGGACCACCTCTCGATCATCGCGGCGGGGGTGGCGTTCTTCGGCATGCTCGCGGTCTTCCCGTCGATCGCGGCGCTCATTGGCATCTATGGCGTCTTCGCCAATCCCGACGCGGTGGCGCAGAACCTCGAACGCGTGCGGCCCGTGCTGCCGGGCGATGTCTACACGCTGCTCGAGAGCCAGGTGGACCGGCTCCTGACGGCGGGGACGAGCAGTCTCGGGATCGCGTCGCTCATCGCGATCGTGCTCGCCCTCTGGAGTTCGCGCGCCGGGGTGATGGCGCTGATGGAGGGGCTCAACATCGTCTATCGCGAGCGCGATACCCGCAACATCGTCTGGATCTACGCAAGCTCGTTCCTGCTGACCGTGATCGTCCTCGCGATGGCGATCCTCGCGCTCGTCGTGGTCGTCGCCCTGCCGGCGGTGCTGACCTTCCTGCATTTCGAGAATTTCGGCGCGCTCGGCGCCTGGCTCGCCCGCGTGCTGCCGCTGCTCATTCTCGGCGTGGCGGTCGTTTTCGTGATCGGCGTGCTCTACCGGATGGGGCCGCACAGGAAGCCGGCGCGCAAGCGCTGGGTGACGCCGGGAGCGTTCCTCGCGACCTTCGGCTGGGTTCTCGCCTCCTATCTGCTCTCGACCTATATCTCGCGGTTCGCGAACTTCAACGAGACCTACGGCTCGCTCGGTGCGATCATCGCGCTCCTGCTCTGGCTCTATGTCTCGGCCTTCGTGGTCCTGCTCGGTGCCAAGTTCAACGCGGAGATGGAGCTTGCGACGGAGCACGACACGACCGCCGGACCGCCGCGCCCGATGGGAAAACGGGGCGCCTATGTCGCGGACCATGTCGCCTGACAGCATGTCGCCCGATCCCCGATGCGCCGCCCGATAGTCAGGGAAAGCCTGCGCCTCAGACGGCGGAGCGGCCCCGAATGGCGCCGCGTCGCCATGCGGGCCTCGGTCGCGATCGGGCTGATCGGGCTCACGCTCGCCGTCTACTGGTTCGACCGGGAGGGTCTGAGGGACAATATCGACGGGGATATCTCGTTCCTCGACGTGCTCTATTTCACGATGATCACCGTGACCACGGTCGGTTACGGCGACATCGTGCCGGTCACCGACCGGGCGCGGCTCTTCGACACCTTCCTCGTCACGCCGATCCGCCTCTTCGTCTGGCTGATCTTTCTCGGAACCGCCTATGAGCTGCTGTTCCGCAATGTCTGGGAGAAATGGCGCATGAGTCAGATCCAGTCGCACCTGCATGGCCATGTCGTCGTCGTCGGCTACGGCGCCACCGGCGCCGAGGCGGTCGCGGAACTCCTGCGAACGGGCGTGCCGCCGCAACGGATCGTCGTCGTCGATCAGAACCCGCGGTCGGTCGCGGCCGCGGCGGAGCGTGGCGTCGCGGTGCTCGAGGGCGACGCGACCCGCAACGAAACGCTGGAAGCGGTCCGGATCGACCGCGCCAAGTGCATCGCGGTGACCGCGGGCCGGGATGACACCTCGATCCTGATCGTGCTGACCGCGCATGGCATCGCACCGCATCTGCCGATCAGCGTCGTCGTCGCCGCGCAGGACAACGAGCCGCTGGCGCGGCAGGCCGGCGCGGGCACCGTCATCAACCCGGCGAGCTTCGCCGGGCTCCTGCTCGCGGGCTCCGCGCATGGGCCGCATATCGCCGAATACATGGCCGATCTCGCGGCGATCGGCGGGGATGTCATGATGCGCGAACGCGGCGTCGCCCCGGACGAGGTCGGCCGGCCGCTCTCCACGATCGCGACCGGAATCGGCCTGCGTGTGATTCGCGACCACGAGAGCTTCGGATTCTGGCACGACGGCGCGGCGATGCTTCAGGAGGGTGACCATATCATCGAGATCGTGCCCAGGGATCGAACCGGCGAGCGAACTGGGGAGCGAACCGGCGAGCAGGCCGGGACGCGGGCCGCCGACAAGGGCCATGAAAGGGGCGATGACGTGTCCTCCTGATCACGCCACCCCGACGACTACGGACCGCGACGCAGCTCGCGGCCAGGACGATAGCTCACGGAGACCTCACGGCCGCGGTGGCAGACGAGCAACAATTCGTCAACTCGGATAACGGACCCTTGCCGGTACGGGCCGCGACCTGCAAGACTGTGCGTGCCTGGTCAGCGGGAATTATTCAGCGCGAATTATGCTGAAACAACGAGAACATGGCCGGCGGCACAAAAGAGGAACCGAGCATGACAGACTCTCTTTCGAAAGCCATCTCGGCCTGGGATGGCAAGCGCCTCCGGGTCGTCACGACACTGGGCGAGTTTCAGGGCGAGGTCCGCGAGGCCGGCGACTGGCTCACGCTGATGGACGCGGAGGGGGAGGAAAGCGCCCTGATCCTGCGCGGCCATGTCGTCGCGATCGGCCTGATCGACACCGAGTTCGAGCCCCATCCGGAGCTTGAGACCTTCATCGACGAAGTCGAGGAGGTGCCCGGCATGGGGGTCTTCGCCAAGGCCGTCGGCCACTGCTGAACGTGGCGGGGTCCGAAAACGCCCGGCCGGAAAGCGGGTCTTAACGCTCGCCGCCGATAGTGCTCCCCGGAGTGGGGAGCAGGGACTGTCGGCGATGAACGTGATCAATATCGGAAGCGGACGCGCGCGCGGGGCGGAACCGACGCCAAGCGACGACGCGACGATGAGCGAGGCCGCCCGCGGGGTCGCGCGCACGCTTCGGCGCGCGTCGCTCTCGCCGGCCGAACCCGCGCTGATCGCGGCGAGCCTCGATTTCGCGGCGGCGGCGCTCGCCTTCGCACTCGCGGCGGCGACCGGCCCAGCACCTTTGGACGCGCGCGCGCTGGCGGGGGCCGCGGTCTGCGCCGCCGTGGTCGTCGGGAGCATTCACGCCTCGGGGGGCTACCGGCTCGCGGCGCTGCGCAGGTTCGGGCGCGGGCTTGGCGTCTTCACCCTCACGGCCTCCCTCGTCTGGGCGACCGGTTTCGTGCTTGGCTGGACCGCGGGGCGGCCCGAGGCCTGCCTCGGGTTTCTCGCGTTCCTCGGCGTTCCGGCGCGCGGGCTCGCTTCGGTGCTGAGCGGCTGGGCACGGGATTTCGGGCTGATCGAGCGGCGGGCGGTGGTGATCGGAGGCGGCCCCGAGGCCGAGCGGCTCATCACCGGTCTCGCCGCCAATCCCGACAACGACATTCGCGTCCGCGGCCTCTTCGACGACCGCGCCGCCGGGCGCTCGCCGGCGGTGACGGCGGGAATCCCGCGGCTCGGCACGACGCGCGAACTGATCGCCTTCGCGCGCGCGGCGGAGATCGACATGCTGATCGTGGCCCTGCCGCTCGCGGCGACCGCGCGAATCCAGCAGATCCTGCGGCCGCTCTCCGTCCTGCCGCTCGACATCCGGCTTTCGACCTACAGCGCGGACATGGGCTTTCGCCGCGCCGGCGCGGGTGGCGCCTTGCGCGTGCTGGGCTCGCGGCCGCTCGACGCGCGGGGCGCGATCCTGAAGCGGGCGATGGATCTCGTGGGCGCGAGCCTCGCGCTCGTCCTGCTGGCCCTCCCGATGACACTGGTCGCGCTCGCGATCCGGCTCGACAGCCCGGGGCCGGCGCTGTTCCGCCAGCCGCGGCACGGCTTCAACCACCGCCCGGTGCTGGTCTGGAAATTCCGCTCGATGTACGCGGACGACTGCGATCCCGCCGCGCGCCGGATCGTGACCAAGGACGATCCCCGCGTGACCCGAGTCGGTCGCTTCATCCGCAAGTACTCGATCGACGAACTGCCGCAGCTCTTCAACGTGCTGCGCGGGGAACTCTCGCTCGTCGGACCGCGCCCGCACGCCGTCGTCGCGATCACGAGCCAGCAGGTGGCCTTCGCCGAGATCGTCGACGGCTACGCGGCGCGGCACCGGATGCGGCCGGGGATCACCGGCTGGGCACAGATCGAGGGCTGGCGCGGTGAGGTGGACGACCCGGAGAAGCTGCGCCAGCGCTTCGAGCACGACCTCTACTACATCGAGAACTGGTCGCCCTGGTTCGACCTGCGCATCCTGTTCCTGACGCCGCTCCGGTTGCTCAACACGCGAAGCGCATACTGACGGGCGGGGCTCAGAACTCGACTTCGAGCTCGACGATCTCGTCGGGCTCGGCTACGGCGCCCTCGGTCCATTCCTTCATCAGATCCCAGTCGAACACCGTGTCGCAATACGCGCGCAGCAGCGGCGTGAGTTCCACCGCGTAGGTACGGAAGCGGGTGCAGACCGGCGCATACATCGCGTCGGCCACCGTCGGCCGGCCGAAGAGGAACGGCCCGCCATGCGATTCGAGGCATTCGGTCCAGATCGTTCTGATCCGCTCGATATCGGGGCGGGCGCCGGAGAAGACCTTGAACTTCTCGTGCCGCGCCTTGAGGTTCATCGGCAGCGCCGAGCGCAGGTTGTAGAAGCCCGAATGGATCTCGCCCGAGACGGCGCGGCAATGCGCGCGGCGGAACCGGTCCCGGGGCCAGAGATGGGCTTCGGGGAAGACCTCGTTCAGATATTCCGCGATCGCCAGCGTGTCCCAGATCTCCACCCCGTCATGGGACAGCCGCGGAACCAGAACCGATGGCGACAGCAGCAGCAGTTCCTGCCGGGACGCGGCATGGCTGAGGTCGACCGGCTTCTCGTCGAAGTCGAGCCCGGCCATCTTGCACAGGAGCCAACCCCGGAGCGACCAGGAGGAATAGTTCTTCGAGGAAATCGTCAGGACAGCGTCGGACATGCTCGCCTCCGGATCGTCGTTGCATCGCAGCAACAAACATCTCGCATTGCAAAACGGTTTGCACTAGCTTTTTCTGTACCGGGGCCAGGGTACCGCGAAGTCTCGCGGTCCGATCGTAGCCAGGAGTGATGCATGCTCTACCAGACGTACCAGTTGCAGGATGATCTGATCGGGCAGCTGAGGTACGCATCGACATGGTTTCGAGCGATGCTGCGCTGGGGCTCCGGGTACGAGCCGATTCGCCGCCTCGATGCCACGCTCGAACTGATCCAGCGGTTCCGCCTGACGCAGGTTCGGCCGGATTTCCACGTCAAGCCGGTGCTGATCAGTGGCCGGGAATACCCCGTCGCCGAGGAGGTGGTGCTCGACCTGCCGTTCGGAAAGCTCCTGCGCTTCGCCAAGGACATCGAGATACCCCAGCCGAAGGTTCTGGTCCTCGCCCCGCTCTCGGGGCATTTCGCGACGCTTCTCGCCGGGACGATCCAGACGCTGCTGCGCGATCACGAGGTCTATGTCACCGACTGGGCCAATGCCCGCGACGTGCCCGTGGACGCGGGCCGGTTCGGCGTCGACGAATACATGAGCTACGTGATTCGCTTCCTCGAGGAGATCGGCGGTCGCGCGCATATCCTCGCGGTCTGCCAGCCCTGCGTGCAGGGGCTCGCCGCCGTCGCGGTCATGTCGGAGAACGATCATCCCTCGGTGCCGCTCTCGATGACCCTGATGGGCGGTCCCATCGACGCGCGCGAGAGCCCGACCACGGTGAACGAACTCGCGATGGGCAAGCCGCTCGGCTGGTTCAAACGGAACGTCATCTCCAGCGTGCCTGGCCGCTACAAGGGCGCTGGCCGCAGGGTCTACCCGGGTTTCGTCCAGCTCACCGCCTTCATGATGATGAATCTCGACCGGCACAAGGAACAGCACCAGAGGCTTCATGAATATCTGGCGGCGGGGAATGCGATCGAGGCAGAGAAGATCAAGTCCTTCTATGACGAATATTTCGCCGTTCTGGATCTGACCGAGGAATTCTACCTGGAGACGATCGAACGCATCTTTCAGCGCGCGGAGCTGGCGACGGGGAAGTTCACCTATCAGGGCCGTCCGGTGAACCCCGGAGCCATCCGCAAGACGGCGCTCCTGACCGTGGAGGGCGGACGCGACGACATCTGCGCGCTCGGCCAGACCAGCGCCGCGCATGAGCTCTGCTCCTCGCTGCGCCCGCATCTGAAGCGGCACCATCTCCAGGCCAATGTCGGCCACTACGGCGTCTTCAACGGCAAGCGCTGGGAGCAGGAGATCTACCCCGTCGTGCGTAACCACATCCTCGCGATGGAGTGAGGCCGCCGGGTCCGGCCGCGAACGGCGCGGCCGCGTCGCCGACCGATCGCGTGGTTTGAACTGGGCCTTGTGAGGCGCGGGCGAGGGATGGGGCGTGTCTGGCTCTCTCGTTAGGAGATCGAGCCGACATCCCCCAGACCTCAAACCGGCGATCCGGGGCCGACCGTGGTTTGCCGGAGACCCGGTCTCTACCCGAACCGGATCAACAAGTGATCCGGCCGTGCGCGAGGAACATCCCGCTCACGCGCCCGGTATCGCGCCGCCGGAAGTCGGATGCGGTGCGCGCGCCGCGACCACGCAGCCGCGGGAGAGAGTCTGTGACCTCGCGAGAACGTTGTCCGGAGCCGCCCGCTCAGGTGGACAGGCGGCGTGTCAGGTGGTCGCCGAGCCGAAGCGCCAGCTGGGTCAGGGTATAGGTCGGGTTGGAGTGGCCGGGCGTCGAGAACACGCTCGACCCGCCGATATAGAGATTGTCCACCCCATGCACCCGGCAGTCGCCGTCGACCACGCCGTCGCGCGGATCGGTGGACATGCGCGTCGTGCCCATGTGATGCTTGCCCCCGACCTCGTCCTCGGCCGTGCCGGGGATCTTCGCCGGCTCGGCGGTCAGCCAGTCGCGGAGCTTGAGCCGGCCGATGTCCTGCTCGGCGATATGCGCGCCATAGGCCATGGCCGCGGTCCGCATCGTATGGACATCCATCTCCGACATCCGCCAGTCGAGCAGGGGCCGGCGCAGTCCGAAGGCGTCGCGCTCCGTCCCGAGACGCACCCGGCTGTCGGGGTTCAGCGCCTGTTCGAAGGCGATCCGCGTGATCGCGAGCGGCTCCGGCCGGGGCTCGCCCCGCATGTTCCACCAGGCCTCGATCCCGCCGAGATCGCAGTTGGCGAGTTCGCGCCCCAGCACCTTCTCGGCCAGCCGCTCGCTGAAATCCCGTCCGCAGGCGGCGCCCCGGATCAGCGAATCGGCGACGCCGGTTTCGGGCGGGTGGTATTCCGGTTCCAGCCGCAGGCCGAAGTTCATGATCTCGTTCTCGAACAGGAACTCCTCGGTCGGCATGAAATACTCGCGCTCCTGTTGCGGCTGGCGCAGCACCACGTCGGAGATCACGAAATGTGGATGGTCGCAGAAGAAGCGGCCGACCATGTCGGTCCGGTTGCCGATGCCTTCCGGGAACTGCTGGTCCATGGCAAGCAGGAGACGCGCGTTCTCGACGCCGCCCGTGGCGAGCACGTAGTAGCGCGCCTTGACGGTGAAGCCCCGGTCATCGGGCGCGTAGGACTTGAAGACCGCGCCCTGAACCTCGGTCCCGGCCTCGTCCATCGGCATCGCCACCAGATTGGCGTTGAGCCAGAGGTCGATACGGTCCGAATTGGTGAGCTCGTCGAGGTATTTCTCGCCGAACCGGGTCGGCGGGCTCCACCGGAACTGGAAACGGTGGAAACGGTAGGCGTTCTGCGCGAAGGGCAGGTTCGGCGCCTCGGATTCGTTCGGCACATCGAGGATCTGGTCGGCCTCGGCGCGGTAGGGGTCGAGGTCGAGCTTGGTGATCGGCCAGCCGCTCAGCCGATTGAAGCTTTTCGGAACGAAATCCACCGGCTCCATCGCCCGGCACCAGCCGGCCCAATGGTTCGACGTGCCGCCGAAGAACCTGAGCCGCGACGTATCGAGCGGGAAATAGTCGAGCCCGACGTTCTCGCCGACGTAAGGGTCCTGGGAATCGAGTTCGATCTCGAGCCCGCCCGCCTCCATCAGCGCGACCTTCGCGCCCCCGCGCGCGAGCGCCCGGGCGACCGTGATCCCCGCCGGGCCACCCCCGATCACGCAGGCGTCATAGACCTGCTCGAACCCGCCGCGGTCGGCGGCGGTGGCGTCAGACCTCATGGGACGAGATGGCGCGCAGATCGGCCGTGGTGAGGATCCAGCCATCGACGAGGTGCAGGCCCTCGCCGATGCTCTCCCCCGCCAGCGCGGTCACGGGGTCCGCGGCGAAGAGACGTGCCGCGGGGAGGCCGAATGCGATGGAGGCGAGCGCGCCCAGGGCGCCTTTCAGGAAACCGCGTCGTTCAAGCATCGTGTCTTCCATCCTTCCGCTCCGCCAACCGATCTCTGTCCGGCGCCCGGCGCCCGGTCAAGAGGGCGGGGGACCACTTGGTTACCGCGGGCGGGCCGCCGCCGCCAGCGCTTCTCGCAACCGCCTGGCATCGGCCGTCATTTCCCCAGCGTCGCCCGAAGCGCGCGGAGCCAGTTGCCGTTGCAAAGCTTCGCGATCAGGGCCTGGTCGTAGCCATGGCGCGCGAGCGCCAGGCGCAGCGCGGGCAGGCCCGCGACATCGGTGATTCCCTCCGGCACCATCGCCCCGTCGAAATCGGAGCCGAACCCGACGCGATCCTCGCCGAGCCGTCCGATCAGGTGGTCGAGATGGCGCAGGATCGGCTCCCAGCCGATGTCCGCGCCCCGCCGGCCGTCCGGACGCAGGAAGGAGGTGGCGAAGTTGAGTCCGACCATGCCGTCGCGCTCCGCGATCATGGCAAGCTGGCGATCGGTCAGGTTCCGCGTCGAGGCGGAGACGGCATGGGCGCAGGAATGCGTCGCGATGAGCGGCGCGTCCGAGACCGCGGCCACGTCGTCGAAACCCTTCGCATTGAGATGCGAGAGGTCGACGAGGATTCGCAGCTCACCGCAGGCCCGGACCAGCGCCTTGCCGAGATCGCTCAGCCCCTCGCCGGTATCGGGATCGCCCGGAAACCGGAACGGGACGCCATGACCGAAGATCGTCGGCCGGCTCCAGACCGGGCCGAGGGATCTCAACCCCATCGAATGAAAGAGGTGAAGCGCGTCGAGATCCGGGCCGATCGCCTCCGCGCCCTCCATGTGCATGATCCCCGCGACCACGCCGCGCGCGAGACAGTCCTCGACTTCCGCCGCCGTGACGCAGAGCCGGAAGGCGCCGTTCGAGACGCGCTCCATCCGCTTCAGGATGCCGGCCATCGCGAGCGCGACGGGCTGCGCCGCCGGCGCCTCGATCGGCTCGGGAAGTGCGAGGTCATAGGGCGGGTTGTCCATCAGCGCGTCGAAATCGACGCCCCGGGGTGTCGGCGAGGGGACGTAGATCGCGAAGAAACCGCCGCCGAAGCCGCCGGCGCGCATCCGGGGCAGGTCGAGATGACCGCGCCCGTCGCCCTCAAGCCAGAGCCGGTCACGCGTCCCCGGCGCCGCGCGCCAGAGACGGAGCAGGAGATCGTTGTGGCCGTCGAAGATCAGCGGGGCGGCGGGCGGGGCAGGGGTCATTCGATTTCCTGGGACGTATGTGATTGAGAGCTTCGGTCGGCCCGAGGCAGCCGGGAAGCCGGGGCGGAGGCGGGTCAGATCCGGGCCGGGCGCCGGCCGCCGCCGCGCGGGCGGGAGGCGGAGAGGGTGCGCGCCGCCCCGGAGTCGCTCACTCCTTGGTCACACCCGCGAAGGCGTTGTCCTGGAATGACGGGCCGATGGCCAGGCCCTGGACCCTGGCGCGCCGTGCCATCCGTTCGATCTCCTGGAACATGATGACGAAGGGCGAACTCTTCTGGCTCTCGCGCTGGAGGCCCTCGTACATTTCCGCGCGTTTCGCGGCGTCGGGCTCCAGCATCGCGGCGCGCGTCTCGGCGGTCTCCTCGGGGATATACCACGCGTTGCGCCAGGCGAGCGTCTTCGCCGTCGCGCCGTCGCCGTTGTCGGGGTTGCTCGCGAACGTGCCGGCATTGGCATGGGGGTCCTGGTAGTTCGGACCCCAGCGGCCGAGATGGATGTCGTGCGCGCGGGCGCGGTACCGGGTCAGGGCCTCCGCCTCGCCCATCGGCACGATCTCGACCGTGATCCCAGCCTCCGCCAGCGACCGCCGTATCGCCTCGGCCATGCCGGTCAGATCGGGCGTGTCGCGGGTGTCGAGGGTCACGGAGAAGCCGTCCGGCAGCCCGGCCCGGGCGAGCAGGTCCTTCGCCTTCGCGACGTCGAGCGAATAGGGGGCGTCCTCGATCGCGCCGAGAAAGCCCCTGGGCAGAAAGGACTGATGCGCGATCACATCCCCGCGCATGATCGTGTCGGCGATCGCCTGGTAATCGACGAGATACTTGAAGGCCTCGCGCACCTCCGGCTTCGCCAAGTATTCGTTCTTCTGGTTCAGGCCGAGGTAGTAGATCGAGCCTTTCACACCCGAATCGATGGCGATCTCCGGGTTGCGCGCCAGCACGGCGAATTCCTCCGGCCCGAGCGTCCGGGCGATGTCGATGTCGCCTTTCTCAAGCAGCAGGCGCTGGGTCGCGGGCTCCGGAATATGGCGGTAGATCACCCGCTCCATCGCGGGGGCCTCGCCCACGTACTTGTCGTTGCGTTCGAGCACCACGATGTCGTTCTCGCGCCATTCGCGCAGCCTGTAAGGCCCCGATCCCGCGTAATGCGTCCGGAGCCAATTGTACCCGAGGTCGCCGTCCTGTTCGTGGCTCATCACGAGTTCCTCGTCGACGACATAGGCGACCGTCGCGGTCAGCGCGTAGAGCACCAGCGTCGGCGCGTAGGGCTGGTCCATGGTGAAGTCGAAGGTGTAATCCGCCGTCTGGATGATCGCCTGATCGACATTGCCGCCGGTGATGCCGAACTGCCTGATGATGATGGCCGGCGGCTTGTCGAGCTTCACCGCGCGTTTGAGCGAGAAGACCGCGTCGGCCGCGGTGACCGCGTTGCCGGAGGCGAAGTTGTTGCCCTCGCGGATCTTGAAGCTGATCGTCTTGCCGTCCTCCGAGACGGTCCAGCTTTCCGCGACGACGCCGCGGATCTGCGAGACATCCTTCAGATCGTAGGCGATCAACGGCTGGTAGATGTTGCCGACGATCTCGGCGGCGGTAAACTCGAAGGCCTCGGCCGGGTCGAGCGACAGGATGTCGTCGATCATCGAGGCCTGGATCAGCTCGTCCGCGGGGGTCTCGGCACGGACCACCGGCGCGCCGAGGGCGATGGCGATCGCGAGGGCATGCCCGAGACGATGGCTGAGATGCTGTGTCATGCGTGTCCTCGCGCCTGAACGGCCGGCCGCGCCCCTCGCGAGGCCCGGACCCCATAACTGAGCGATCAGGGCGGCGCGAAGTCAAGCGGCAGAACGTTTCGATCGCGTCTTCGGCACCGCGGCGAAAATATCCGGGAGCGATCGCGCGGCGCGGCCGGAGTCGGGCGGTGGGGCCGGTTGCAGCTTCGCTTTTCCGGCACTAAACAGGGTCCGGCCTGAGGAGTCGGCGCGGGTGCCGGCCCTTCGCAAGCGCGGGACGCGGAGAGTATCAGTTGGACGAAGCCACCCTTTACGCCGAGCTCGCCGATCATTTGCGCGGTCTCGGCGCCTTGGACGAGGTGTCGAGCCTGCTGAACTGGGACCAGGAAACCCAGATGCCGCCCAAGGGCATGGCGCGGCGCGCGGAACAATGCGCCGCGGTGGCGAGCGCCGCGCATGCGCTCGCGACGGCGCCGAGGCTCGCCGAACTCGCGGAGCTGCTCAAGGACGCCGATCTCGATCCCGCCGCCAAGGTCAATGTCGCGGAGGCCGGTCGCATCTCGCGCCGGGCCACGCGGGTGCCGGCGGAACTCGCCGGCGAGATCGCCCGCGCGACCGCGCTGGCGCAGACCGTGTGGCAGGCGGCGCGGGAGTCGAACAGCTTCGCCGATTTCGCCCCGGTGCTGGAACGCGTGGTCACGCTCAAGCGGGAACAGGCGCGGCTTCTGGTCGGGAACGGGGAGACGCCCTACGAGGCGCTGCTCGACGAATACGAGCCCGGGATGACCGAGGCCGAACTGACCGGCATGTTCGAGCGCATGCGGCCCCGTCTCACGCAGCTTCGCGCGCGGATCGCGGCGTCTGGCTGGAGGATGCCGCGGTTCACCGGGTCCTACGCTCGTGCCGGTCAGATCGCGCTCTCGCGCCGGCTCTGCGATGTCTTCGGCTTCGACTGGCAGGCGGGGCGGCTCGATCTCGCGGTGCATCCCTCCTCCGCCGGTTCGGGCGGGGATGTGAGGATCACCACCCGCGTGAACGAGAGCGATCCGCGCGAGTGCGTCTATGCGACGATCCACGAGCTCGGTCACGCGGTCTACGAACAGGGGCTCGGTCCCGCGCAGGCGCTGCTGCCGGCGGGAATGTCCGCCTCGATGGCGGTGCACGAATCACAATCGCGGCTGTTCGAGAATCAGCTTGGCCGGGGTCGTGCCTTCTGCGAATGGCTCTGCCCCGCGGTCGGCGCGCAATTCGGCTCGACCGGCGTCGACATGCCGGAATCCTTCTACGCCGCCGTCAATCTCGTCGAGACCGGCTTCATCCGCACCGAGGCGGACGAGGTGCATTACAACCTGCACATCATGATGCGCTACGATCTGGAGCGCGAGCTGATCGCCGGAACGCTCGATGTCGCGGATCTCGAAACCGCCTGGAACGACCGCTTCCGCGCCGATTTCGGCGTCGCGGTGCCGGAGGCCCGGCTCGGCGTCCTGCAGGACGTGCACTGGTCGGCGGGGCTGTTCGGCTATTTCCCGACCTACGCGCTCGGAAACGTCTACGCGGCGGAGCTTTACGCGGCGATGCGCGCGGCGATGCCGGATCTCGAGCGGCTGCTCGCGGCCGGCGATGTCTGGCCGCTCGTCGACTGGCTGCGGGCCAGGATCCACGCCCGCGGCCGCCTGCTGCCGCCCGCCGCGCTGATCGAGGAGGCCTGCGGGCACCCGCCGAGCGAGGAGGCGCTGCTCGGCTATCTCGAACGCAAATACGGGGCGCTTTACACGCTCTGACGCGGGCGCGCCGCCCATGCGCGGATCTCCGAGCCGAGTCTGGAAGGCGAAGTGGGTCCGGCGGACGAATGTGCCGAGGTTATCGGTCGCGAGATTCGGCTCCGCCAGCGCCCCTTGGGTGGCCCGCCAACGCCTCGTCCCGGCCTTGACCGACCTCGCACCGCTTCGCCCCGGCTGACGAGTTTCCGGTTGCCTGGCCCCGCTCGCGCGTTTCTTATTGCCTGGAGCGCGCGCGGGCCTGGGAGTGGCGATGGCATTTTTTCTCGGAGTGGATGGGGGCGGGACGAACTGCCGCGCCGCCATCGCCGACGGGGACGGGGTCGTTCTCGGGCGTGGCGAGGCAGGATCGGCCAATATCATGACCGATCCGGAGAAATCCCGGGTGAACATCCTCGCCGCCGCCGACGCCGCGCTGCGGGCCGCGGGACTCGACGCGAGCTTCGGCGATCTCGACGCGGTGCTGGGGCTCGCGGGGGCGAATGTCCCGGCCGCGGCGCGTCGGATGGAGCGTGATCTCCCCTTCGCGAGTTCCCGGCTCGAAAGCGATGTGGTCATCGCCGTCAAGGGCGCGCTCGGCGCGGAGGACGGGATCGTCGCGCTGCTCGGAACCGGATCGGTTTTCGCGGCGCAGGAGGAAGGCATCGTCCGCACGGTCGGCGGTTGGGGCTTCCGTCTGTCTGATCTCGGCGGCGGCGCGCGGCTCGGGCAGGCGGTGCTCGAAGCGGCCCTGCTCGCGCATGACGGCCTGCGCCCGCGCTCGGCTCTGCTCGACGCGCTCGTCATCGAGGCGAAGGGGCCGGAGGGGTTGATCATCTTCGCGCACTCGGCGAGCCCCGCGGACTACGCCGCCCTGGTGCCGCGGATCTTCGGTGCCGCCGCGATGGGCGATGGCGCCGCGATCGAGGTGATCGCGAAGGCGCGCGACGATATCGCGGCGGCGATCGACCTGCTCTCGGTGGAGGGTGATCCGCCGATCTGTTTCGTCGGCGGGGTCGGGCGGCTCTTCGCCGAGCAGCTCGCGCGCCGCTACGCGGCGCGGATCAGGGAGCCGAAGGGCACCGCGCTCGATGGGGCGCTGGCGATGGCGCGGGGGCTGGTGTGACGGGCGCGCTGGGCCGGGGCGAGATCCCGGCCCTTGCCATCCGCGAGGACGACCTGACCGACCCGCGGACGATCGACCTCCTCCGCCGTCATCTCGAGGGAATGCGTGCGACTTCACCGCCCGGTCACGTTTTCGCGCTCGATCTCTTCGGGCTCGGCGCGCCGGATGTCACGGTCTGGAGCGCCTGGGATGGGGCGGAGATCCGCGGGACCGGCGCGTTGCGCGCCCTGGGCGACGGGACCGGCGAGATCAAGTCGATGCGGACCGACCCGGCCCATCTTCGCGCCGGCGTCGGCGCCGCCCTGCTGGAGCACATCATCGCCGAGGCACGCCGCCGCGGGATGACGCGGCTTCTCCTGGAGACGGGCAGCGGCCCGGCCTTCGAGCCCGCGGTGGCGCTCTATCGCCGCCGCGGGTTCACGGAGAGCGCGGCCTTCGGCGCCTATGAAAAGAGCGCGTTCAACCAGTTTTTCGGGTTGGACCTGTAAGTTTCCGGAATTCCCGTGATATCGCGTTCTCGTCAGGAGACGATGCGGAAGCCGTCCTCGGTATCGCTCGGGTCCGCCGGCGCGGTGGTCACACGATCGACGCGCGCCGCCCGCGGTCCTTCGCGCAGGCGCTCGAGCATCGCGTTCACCGCCTGATCGGAGCCGGTGAATACCGCCCGCACCGAGCCGTCGGGGTCGTTGCCGACCCAACCGGCCAGCCCGAGTTCGCGCGCCAAGTCATCGGTCCAGGCCCGAAAGCCCACCCCCTGGACCTTGCCGATCACATGGACGGTCACTGAGACAGGATTCGTCTCCATCTCGCTCTCCCTCGATCCTTCGGCAATCATGGTGGCGATATGTGCCGGATTGGCAACGGAAAACGTTGCCCGGTTCCGGGTCCGGCGGGTGGGTTCGGGGCGCGCGCCGGAGGGTCGTCAGACGGGGCGGCCCCAGAGGTCGTAATCCGCCGCTTCCTCGACCTCGACGGTCAGGATGTCGCCGGGTGCGAGATGCGCGAAACCCTCGTCGATGAAGAGATTGCCGTCGATCTCCGGCGCATCCGCCCAGGTGCGGCAGGTCGCGCCCTCGTCATCGACCGTGTCGACGATCACCTGAAGGCAGGTCCCGACCTTGGCCTCCATCTTCTCGGCGCTGATCGCCTGGGCGGTCGCCATGAACCGCTCCCAGCGCTCCTGCTTGACCGCGTCGGGCACGTGATCGGGCAGCGCATTGGCACGCGCGCCCTCGACATTCTCGTACTGGAAGCAGCCGACCCGGTCGAGCCGGGCTTCGCCGAGCCAGTCGAGCAGGTGCTGGAACTCCGCCTCCGTCTCGCCCGGATAGCCGACGATGAAGGTCGAGCGCAGCGTGATCTCCGGGCAGTCGGCCCGCCAGCGCGCGATCTCGTCCAGCGTCCTGGCCGAGGCGGCGGGCCGGGCCATGCGCCGGAGCACGTCGGGGTGGCTGTGCTGGAACGGGATGTCGAGATAGGGCAGCACCAGCCCCTCCGCCATCAGCGGGATCAGCTCGCGCACATGCGGATAGGGGTAGACATAGTGGAGGCGCACCCAGGCGCCGAACTGGCCCAGCGCGCGGGCGAGATCGGTGATATGGCTCCGGACCTCGCCGCCCTTCCAGGGGTGCGCGTCATGCTTGCGGTCCAGCCCATAGGCGGACGTGTCCTGACTGATGACGAGAAGCTCGCGCACGCCGGCCTCTACCAGCTTCTCCGCCTCGCGCAACACCGCGTGCGCCGGGCGCGAGACGAGGCGGCCGCGCATGTCCGGGATGACGCAGAACCTGCACTTGTGATTGCAACCCTCAGAAATCTTGAGGTAGCTGTAGTGCCGTGGTGTCAGATGGACGCCCGTCGCGGGCAGAAGGTCGATGAACGGATTCGGCGCGGGCGGGACCGCGCCATGCACGGCGTCGAGCACCTGTTCGTACTGCTGCGGCCCGGTGACGGCGAGCACGTTCGGGTGCTCGCCCCGGATGTAGTCTTCATTCGCGCCGAGACAGCCGGTGACGATGACCCGGCCGTTCTCGTTCAGCGCCTCACCGATGGCTTCGAGGCTCTCGGCCTTGGCGCTGTCGAGAAAGCCGCATGTGTTGACGATCACCGCGTCCGCGCCCGCGTAGTCGGGCGAGATCGCGTAGCCCTCCGCGCGGAGTCGCGTCAGGATGCGCTCGCTGTCCACGAGCGCCTTGGGGCAGCCGAGGCTGACCATGCCGATCCGCGGCTGTCCCGGACGGGATGCCTCGCGGGAAGCCTCGGGCAGAAGCGGGCGCGGCGCCCTGTCGGGGCGCAGATCGGGCGGGTTGGTGCTCATGACGGCGCGCCATACCGCATCCCGCACGCGTTTTGAAGTGGCGTCCGAGGGGGCCGGCCCAGGACAGCCGCGGAGGGAGCCCGCCTGGGATGGCCCGTCCGAGATGGTCTGCCAGGCGGCTACTGCGCGGCTTCGCCGCCGTTCGCGTCGATATAGGCGACCACGGCGTCGCGGTCCTCGACTTTCCTCAGGCCCGCGAAGGCCATCTTGGTGCCCGGGACCATCTTCTTCGGATTCTCCAGATAGGCGTGGAGCTGCTCATTGTCCCAAACCAGGCCCTCCTCGCCGGCCTTGACCATCGCATCGGAGTATTTGAAGCCCTCGAGGCCTCCCGCCTTGCGTCCGATGATGCCGTTCAACTCGGGTCCGACGCGATTCTCGGCGCCGTCGCCGATCATGTGGCAGGCGGCGCACCGCTTCCAGACCTTCTCCCCCGCGGCGAGATCGGCTTCCTGTGCCAGCGCGGGAAGGGCGAGGCAGCCAGTGGCCAGCGAGAGGGCGACGAGGATCTTGTTTCGCATGTTCCAACCCATCCAGTGATCTTCTGATCTCTTGTTCGTTCCACGTCCGGCGGTCGGGTCAGCGCCTGGGTCCCCGTGTGCCTTGGCGGAATCGAATGCGATGATAGGCGCCCGCGGCTGCCCGGCAACGGTCCTTTGGTCGCGGAAACGTGTTCACGGCCGCGAAACTTGTCGGAAAATGCCCGGAACGGCCGGACCTGTCGCGAAACGCATCACCCTGGCCGCCTTGACCGATGGTGGCCCGGCGGGAAGGATGCCGCGGACACGGGCTTTTGGAGGGACCATGCGCAGCCTCATCACGACGGGATCGCCGTTCGAGAAGGATTTCGCCTACAGCCGGGCGGTGGTCCAGGGCGATTGGTGCTTCGTCTCCGGAACCACCGGCTATGACTACCGCACGATGTCGATGCCCGCCGATCCGGGAGAGCAGGCGGCGAACGCGCTCGCGACCATCGCGGTGGCCCTGGAGGAAGCCCGATTCTCGCTCAGGGACGTGGTTCGCACGGTGATCTACCTCGCCGATGCCGCCGATCATCCGGCGATCGGCCCGGCGCTGCGCGGGGCGCTCGGCGAGGTGCGGCCGGCGAATACCACGGTGATCGCCGCGCTGATCCGGCCGGAGATGAAGGTCGAGATCGAAGTCACGGCGCTGCGCCAGGGCTAGGCGCGGTGCGCGCCGCCGGGGGGGCGGCGCTCACGATTTCGCGCGGTGGGGCGCTGGCCGCTGGCCGGGCGCGGGCATCGGCGCATATGAGCCGCGAAGCAGTTTCATCGGGTCCGGAGAAGACAATGAACATCGAGCACAGGATCATGGCGGCGGCGGTTCTCGCCATCGCGGCGCTGACGGGCGGCGCGGCGGGCGCGCAGGATTACTACATCAAGGGTTTCGGCGGCTGGACCATGCCCGATGATGACGATTTCACCCTCAATGATCGTGACACGGGGACCGGCGCATCGAGCGGCCTCGAATACGACACCGGCACCGTGCTGGGCGCCGGGATCGGTTACGACTATTCGCGCTCGCTCTCGCTCGAGGCGGAATACGTCTACCGCGACGCCGATGCCCGGCTGCGGGGCGGTGCGAACGGATCAACCGAATCGAACGCCTGGATGGTCAATGCGCTCTACAGGTTCCGGCCGCTCGGACCCGGCGAGGCGGTCCATCCTTACGCCGGCGGCGGCATCGGCATCGCCGATCTCACCGTCGAGAACGCGGGCCAGACCTTCGGGTCGGACTACGAATTCGCCTGGCAGCTGATCGGCGGCCTGGGCTATGACGTGACGCCGAACGTCCAGCTCTTCGGCGAGGCGCGCTATTTCGTGATCAACGAGGAAAGCGTCGGCAACGGCGGCTTCGATTTCAGATCCGGCTACGACAGTTTCGACGTGCTCTTCGGCGCGAGCTACCGGTTCTGACACCCGCGTTCCGACACCCCGCGCGCCGTCACCGGATCACATAGGGCAGCAGGTCGCGTTCGTTCGGATCGACCTCGACGCCCTGTTCCATCGGCGGCACCGCGCGCTGCGGGCAGCCGCGGCGCTCGCAGATGCGGCAGGAGATGCCGATCGGCTGGAAGGCCGCGTCGTCGCGGGTGTCGAGATCGTCGGCGTAGACAAGGCTGCCGGCATGGGCGACCTCGCAGCCGAGCCCGATCGCATAGCGCCGGACCGGGGCCAGGAAGCTGCCGCCCGGCTTGGAGATCGCGCGCGCGAGGCAGACATAGCGCGCGCCGTCCGGCGTTTCGGCGAGCTGGCGCAGGAAACGGCCCGGCGTCTCGAAGGCCTGATGCACGTTCCAGAGCGGGCAGCCGCCGCCGAAGCGCGTGAACTGCAGCCGCGTCGCCGAATGGCGCTTGGTGATCGTGCCGGCCTGATCGACGCGGACGAAGTAGAAGGGCACGCCCTTCGCGCCCACCCGCTGCAGCGTCGAGAGCCGCTGGCCGACCTGTTCGATCGAGGCGTGAAACTCGCCCGAGAGTGCTTCGAGGTCGTGGCGCAGGACCTGCGCGCGCTCAACGAAGCGCCCATAGGGCATGAGCGCGGCGCCGGCGAAATAATTGGCGAGCCCGGTCTTGCAGATCGACCGCGCGGCTTCGCTCCCGAACCGCGCGAGATCGAGCGTCGCCTCCAGGAGATCGCCGTGTTCGATCAGGGCGATCTGGTGCAGCGCCTGGAACGCCTGGGTCGCCCGCCCGCTGTGCGCGGCGAGGCTCAGCACCTTCGCCGCCGGATCGTAACGGCGCAGCGGCGCGGCGCTGGTGAGGACGAGCGCGATGCCGTGGCGCGCGCGCAGCCAGCCCTCGATCGCGGCGATCCGGTCTCCCTCGCCAAGCTGCGCGGCGAAACGCTCGGCGGCGCGGTCGATCGCGTCGATGTAGTTGTCGCAATAGTGGAAGAAGTCCCGCACCTCCTCCCAGGGCAGGGGGTTGAGCGGATTGTCCTCGCGCCCCAGCGTCTCGTTCAGCCGGGCAAGCCGCTCGCGGTCCTGGCGGTGCGCGCGATGCAGCGTCAGGAAGGCGCGCGCGAGATTCGGCGCGTTCGCCGCGACCAGTTGCAGATCGGAGAGCGGCGGGCCGATGTCGCCGAAGACCGGATCGGCCAGCGCCTCGCGCATGTCGGCCACCAGCCGTTCGCTGGTCCCGGCGGCGAGTTCGGTCACATCGATGCCGAATTCCTCGGCGAGACTCAGCACGACCCGCGCCGAGACCGGCCGGTGATTGTTCTCCATCTGGTTGAGATATGACAGCGAAACCCCGAGCCTCGCGGCGTATTCCGCCTGGGTCAGCGCCAGCCGCACCCGAATCTCGCGCAGCTTCGCGCCGATGTAGAGTTTGCGTGCATGTGCCATACTTCGCAAGTTTGCAATTTTCAGGCATGATTTGCAATGCACTTTGCAAATTCGCCGTTGAATGCTTGTCCGGTTCGCTCGCATCTGCCACAAAACCGTCAAACGGCCATTGGGGGAGCGCCATGAAGGACATCCTGGACGAGCTCGAAGTCCGCAGGGCGGAGGCCCGGCTTGGCGGCGGCGAGGGGCGCATCAAGTCCCAGCACTCGAAGGGCAAGCTGACCGCCCGGGAGCGCGTGGAGATCCTGCTCGACGAAGGCTCCTTCGAGGAGTTCGACATGTTCAAGACGCATCGCTGCGTCGATTTCGGCATGGCGGACACGACCTTCCCCGGCGACGGCGTGATCACCGGCTGGGGCACGGTCAACGGCCGGCAGGTCTATGTCTTCAGCCAGGACTTCACGGTCTTCGGTGGCTCGCTGAGCGAGACGCACGCGGAGAAGATCTGCAAGATCATGGACATGGCGATGCAGAACGGCGCGCCGGTCATCGGGCTCAACGACTCGGGCGGCGCGCGCATCCAGGAGGGCGTGGCCTCGCTCGCGGGCTACGCCGATGTCTTCCAGCGCAACATCATGGCCTCGGGCGTCATTCCGCAGATTTCCGTCATCATGGGCCCTTGCGCCGGCGGCGCGGTCTACAGCCCCGCGATGACCGATTTCATCTTCATGGTGCGCGATTCCTCCTACATGTTCGTGACCGGCCCGGACGTGGTGAAGACGGTGACGAACGAGGTCGTGACCGCCGAGGAGCTTGGCGGCGCCAAGACCCATACGAGCAAGAGCTCGGTCGCCGATGGCGCCTATGAGAACGATCTCGTGGCACTGCTCGAAGTCCGGCGGCTGGTCGATTTCCTGCCGCTCTCGAATCGCGAAAAGCCGCCGGTCCGTCCGTTCTTCGACGATCCGGGCCGCATCGAGGAGAGCCTCGACACACTCATCCCCGCGAATGCGAACACGCCCTATGACATGAAGGAACTGATCACGAAGATCGCCGACGAAGGCGATTTCTTCGAGATCCAGGCCGATTTCGCGCGCAACATCCTGACCGGCTTCATCCGGCTCGAAGGCTCGACCGTGGGCGTGGTCGCGAACCAGCCGACGGTGCTCGCCGGCTGTCTCGACATCGATTCCTCGCGCAAGGCGGCGCGCTTCGTGCGGTTCTGCGACGCCTTCGAGATCCCGATCCTGACCTTCGTCGATGTGCCGGGCTTCCTTCCGGGGACGGGCCAGGAATACGGCGGCATCATCAAGCACGGCGCGAAACTGCTCTTCGCCTTCGGCGAGGCGACGGTGCCGAAGGTGACGGTGATCACCCGCAAGGCCTATGGCGGCGCCTATGACGTGATGAGCTCGAAACATCTGCGCGGTGATTTCAACTACGCCTGGCCGACGGCCGAGATCGCGGTGATGGGGGCCAAGGGCGCGGTCGAGATCCTCTACCGCTCCGAGCTCGGCGACGCGGAGAAGATCGGCGCGCGCACCAAGGACTACGAGACGCGGTTCGCCAACCCCTTCGTCGCGGCGGAGAAAGGCTTCATCGACGAGGTCATCATGCCGCATTCCACGCGCCGCCGCGTCGCCCGCGCCTTCGCGAGCCTTCGCACCAAGCGGCTCAGCAACCCGTGGAAGAAGCACGACAACATTCCGCTCTGAGCGGGAGCGCGCGGCGCTCGCAAGCCGCGGCCATTGGGAGTAGACTGGCCATGGGATCGATCATGGGTTCGATCGCGCATGTTCTCGGCGCGCATGTCTTGGGCGCGCATGTCTCGGGCGCGCAATTCCTCGGGAGGGGCCGGAGCGATGATACGCCGGCTATGGATGTCGCTGCCGCGGCTTGTCCGGTTCATGCTCACGCATATCGCGAACGGGATGGTGCTGGGCTGTTCCGCGCTCCTGCTGGCGATCTGGACGGATTTCGCCGGGATCGGCGGCGTCGTGGCGCGGGACGGGAGCGGGCTCGCGACCTTCCTGCTCTTCTTTCAGACCGCGATGACCTTCGGGGCGGTCTCGATGGGGATCGCGGTGATGAATCTCGGCGAGGATTGAGGCGCCGCCCGGCATCCCGCTCGCCGAGCCGCGGGGGGACGCCATGCTGAAGCATCGCGGTTTCCCAGGGCGGCTGCCCAGTTCGGATCTGCAGTTCGTGATCCGCCGCGCCTCCAAGGGCGGGGCGACGCCGATCAAGGCGCGGGAGCGGTTCGCGGATCGCCGCCCGGTCGAGGTCGCCGCCGATCGTGAATTCCTGCGCGCGCTGATCGAGCATTTCGGCGACGCGCCCTTCGAGCGCGGCAATCTCGACGCCGGCCGGATCGGCTGGCTCTTCGGGCGGGAAATCGTCGCCGCCGAGGACCCGTTCGATCCAGCGAGCTACGACGCGCTGCTCCGGGTCGATCTCGACCGCGCGCGCCGCGCTTTTCCGGAGATCTTCGAGGATGACTAGGCTCGTCTCCGGGAAGGCTTCGGCCCATGCCGCTCCGCGGGACGAAGCGGGCAGCGCCCGGTTGATGGCCGCCGCTGGATCGGTTCGCGATTCCGGGCGTTTGCCCTGCGGCCGCGCGACGGGCGCGGAGATCCGGGTCCGCCGCGTCGGCGCCCCGGCGACATTCGGGGAGGAAGAAACATGGCCAAGTTCGGAATGGTCGCGGTCTTCGGGGCCGCGCTGCTACTCGCCGCCTGCGGCGAAACACGGACCCAGCGCGTCGTCACCGGCGCGGCGGGCGGCGCGCTCGCAGGCCAGGTCATCGCCGACGAGCCGCTCATCGGCGCCGCCGTCGGCGGCGGCATCGGCGCGGTGCGCTAGAAGCCGCGCGGCACCGCCGGCGGAGCGACACGCCGCTTCGCGCGGCAACCAGACGGCGGCGCACGCCCGGCCCGGAGCGATCCGGACCTGGCAGGGCGCCGCCACGGCCCGGATCAATTGCCCTGAGAGGACCCATGTTTGAGAAGATCCTGATCGCGAACCGGGGCGAGATCGCCTGCCGGGTCATCAAGACGGCGCGCAAGATGGGTATCAAGACCGTCGCCGTCTATTCGGACGCCGACGCCGGCGCCCTCCATGTCGCGATGGCCGACGAGGCGGTCAACATCGGCCCGGCGCCGGTGAACCAGTCCTATATCGTCATCGACAAGATCCTCGATGCGATCAAGCGGACCGGCGCGCAGGCGGTGCATCCGGGCTACGGCTTTCTCAGCGAGCGCGCGGAATTCGCCGAGGCGCTCGACAAGATCGGCGTCGCCTTCATCGGCCCGCCGGTCGGCGCGATCGAGGCGATGGGCGACAAGATCACCTCGAAGAAACTTGCCGCCGAGGCGGGTGTCTCGACGGTGCCGGGCTACATGGGGCTCATCGACGACGCCGAGCACGCGGTAAAGATCGCGACCGAGATCGGCTATCCGGTGATGATCAAGGCCTCGGCCGGCGGCGGCGGCAAGGGGATGCGCATCGCCTGGTCGGACGACGAGGCGCGCGAGGGTTTCGAGCGGTCGAAGTCCGAGGCCGCGTCCTCCTTCGGCGACGACCGGATCTTCATCGAGAAGTTCGTGACCCAGCCCCGGCATATCGAGATCCAGGTGCTCGGCGACAAGCACGGCGACTGTATCTACCTCGGGGAGCGCGAATGCTCGATCCAGCGCCGGAACCAGAAGGTGATCGAGGAGGCGCCCTCGCCCTTCCTCGACGCCGCGACCCGGCGGGCCATGGGCGAACAGGCGGTGGCACTCGCGAAGGCGGTGGACTACTGCTCCGCGGGCACGGTCGAATTCATCGTCGATGGCGAGCGGAACTTCTACTTCCTCGAGATGAACACGCGGCTTCAGGTCGAGCATCCGGTGACCGAACTCATCACCGGCGTCGATCTCGTGGAGCAGATGATCCGGGTCGCGGCGGGCGAGAAGCTCGCCATCACGCAGAACGACGTGAAGCTCAATGGCTGGGCGATCGAGAGCCGGCTCTACGCCGAGGACCCGTACCGCAACTTCCTGCCCTCGATCGGCCGGCTGACGCGCTACCGCCCGCCGGCCGAGGAGGCGGGCTCGGGGCACGCCGTCCGCAACGATACCGGCGTCTTCGAGGGCGGCGAGATCTCGATGTACTACGACCCGATGATCGCCAAGCTCTGCTCCTGGGGTCCGGATCGCAACGCGGCGATCGAGACGATGCGGGGCGCGCTCGACGCCTTCGAACTCGAGGGGATCGGGCACAACCTGCCGTTCCTCTCCGCGGTCATGGACCATCCGCGCTTCGTCTCGGGGGCGATCACGACCGCCTTCATCGCCGAGGAATACCCGGAAGGCTTCGCCGGGGCCGACCTGCCCCGCGAAACCCTGCGCCGGCTCGCCGCCTTCGCGGCCCACGCGCATGTGCTGAGCGAGGAGCGGGCGTCGAAGATCCTCGGCGCGATCCAGCACCACGGGCGCCACATCGGCCGCGACTGGGTGGTGCAACTCGGCGGGGAGCGCTTCGAGGTCTCGGTGGAGCGCGAGGGCTGCGACAGCGCGGTCAGCTTCCCCGACGGCCCCGCCACGCGCGTTTCCTCGACCTGGCAGCCGGGCGAGCCGCTCGCTCGCGCCACCGTGGGCGGCCAGGCGGTGATCGCCAAGGTCCAGCCGATCGCCGGCGGCTTCCGGGTCCGGCACCGGGGCGCGGATCTCAAGGTCTCCGTCCTCTCGCCGCGCCACGCGTCGCTCGCCGCGCAGATGCCCGAGAAGGCACCGCCCGATACGTCGAAGATGCTCCTCTGCCCGATGCCCGGGCTCATCGTGAAGATCAGCGTGGCCGAGGGTGACGAGGTCTACGACGGTCAGCCGCTCGCGATGGTCGAGGCTATGAAGATGGAGAACGTGCTGCGCGCCGAGCGCAAGGCGAAGGTCTCGAAGATCCTCGCGAAGCCCGGCGACAGCCTCGCGGTCGACGATGTGATCATGGAGTTCGAGTGATGGCTCACGGCCGGCGCGATCCGGTCTCGTCGCGGCGGGACGGCATCCGGTCGATGAGGCCCGAGATCTCGCGGACCTGCATCGGCGCCGGGCGACGGAGCGCCACGCGGCCGTCGATGTCGATCAGCACGACGCCGAAACCCCTCGGCCTGAGCGCGCGGCGCAGCGGCCCGACGGCGGCGGGATCGGTGTCGGTCAGCACGACGACCTGGCGTTCGGAAAGCTCCTCCATCCCGGCCTCGATCCGGCGCATCTGCTGGATGTATCTCGGGTCGCGGTCGGTATCGGCGAAGATGACCAGCGGTCGCGCGACCCAGAGCAGATCGTCGAGCGAGGGCGGTTCCGGCGCGGTTGTGATCGAGCGCGCCTCCGGCGCGGTGTCGGGCGAGCGCGCCTCCGGCGCGGTTTCGGGCGAGCGCGCGTCCGGCGCGGTTTCGGGCGAGCGCGCCTCCGGCGCGGTGGCGCCGGGCACGTCCCCGCCGGTCGCGGTCGGAGCCTCCGTCGCGGGATCGGGTTGCGCCCGGGCCGCGGTCGCGGCGACGACGAGCGCGAGCATCAAGAGACGAACTTTCATGCGGGCGTCATCCTGTTCCCAACATAGGCGGTCCGGCCGGGGATGCGAGAGGGCGGGCGCGGGATTCTGGAATACGTGGAGGGCGTGGGCATGAGCAAGGCAACTCTCGATGACTGGCGGGCGCTGGCGACGCGGGAACTGAAGGGCGCGGAGCCGGAGAGCCTGGTCTGGAACACCCCCGAGGGCATCGACGTGAAACCGCTCTACACGGCGGAGGACCTGAAGGGGCTCGATCATCTCGACACCCTGCCGGGTCTCGCGCCCTACACGCGGGGACCGCGGGCCACGATGTACGCCGGCAGACCCTGGACGATCCGGCAATACGCGGGCTTTTCCACGGCGGAGGAATCGAACGCCTTCTACCGGCGCAACCTCGCCGCCGGGCAGCAGGGCGTCTCGGTCGCCTTCGACCTCGCGACACACCGGGGCTATGACAGCGACCACCCCCGCGTCGTCGGCGATGTCGGCAAGGCGGGCGTCGCGATCGACTCGGTCGAGGACATGAAGATCCTCTTCGACGGCATCCCGCTCGAGAAGATCTCCGTCTCGATGACGATGAACGGCGCGGTCATCCCGATCCTCGCGAGCTTCATCGTCGCGGGCGAGGAACAGGGGGTTTCAAGGGCGCAACTCTCGGGGACCATCCAGAACGACATCCTGAAGGAGTTCATGGTCCGCAACACCTACATCTACCCGCCCGAGCCCTCGATGCGGATCATCTCCGACATCATCGCCTTCACGGCGGAGGAGATGCCGCGGTTCAACTCGATCTCGATCTCTGGCTATCACATGCAGGAGGCGGGCGCGAACCTGGCGCAGGAACTGGCCTTCACGCTGGCGGACGGGCGCGAATATGTCCGCGCGGCGATCGCGAGCGGCCTCGATGTCGATGTCTTCGCGGGGCGGCTGTCGTTCTTCTGGGCGATCGGCATGAACTTCTTCATGGAAGTCGCGAAGATGCGCGCCGGGCGGATGCTCTGGGCGCGGATCATGTCGGAGTTCGAACCGAAGAAGGCGTCGAGCTCGATGCTGCGTACCCACTGCCAGACCAGCGGCGTGAGCCTGCAGGAGCAGGACCCCTACAACAACGTGATCCGCACCGCCTACGAGGCGATGGCCGCGGCGCTCGGCGGCACGCAGAGCCTGCATACGAACGCGCTCGACGAAGCCATTGCCCTGCCGACGGAATTCTCCGCCCGGATCGCGCGCAACACGCAGCTCATCCTGCAGGAAGAGACCGGGATCACCAACGTGGTCGATCCGCTCGCCGGCTCCTACTACGTCGAGAGCCTGACGGCGGAGATCGCCGCCAAGGCCTGGGAACTGATCGAGGAAGTCGAGAGCCTCGGCGGCATGACCAAGGCGGTGGCCTCGGGCATGCCCAAGCTCCGCATCGAGGAGGCGGCGGCGCGGCGGCAGGCGGCGGTCGACCGCGGCACGGAAACCATCGTCGGCGTCAACAAGTACCGGCCCTCGACCGACGACCATATCGAGATCCTCGACGTGGACAATGTGAAGGTGCGCGACTCCCAGATCGCGCGGCTCGAAAGGATCCGCGCGACACGGGATCAGGCGGCCTGCGACGCGGCGCTCGCGGCGCTGGAGAAGGCGGCGGGTTCGGGCGGCAATCTGCTCGCCGCCGCGGTCGAGGCGGCGCGCGCGCGCGCCACTGTCGGGGAGATCTCGGACGCGATGGAAAAGGTCTTTGGGCGGCACCGCGCCGAGGTCAAGACGCTCGCGGGCGTCTATGGCGCGGCCTACGAGGGCGACGAGGGTTTCGCCCAGATCCAGTCGGATGTGGCGAAATTCGCCGAGGACGAAGGGCGGCGGCCCCGGATGCTCGTCGTCAAGATGGGCCAGGACGGGCACGACCGGGGCGCGAAGGTGATCGCGACCGCCTTCGCCGATATCGGCTTCGACGTGGACGTGGGGCCGCTCTTCCAGACGCCCGAGGAGGCGGCGCGCGACGCGGTCGACAACGATGTCCATATCGTCGGCATCTCGTCCCAGGCGGCGGGCCACAAGACGCTGGCGCCGAAACTGATCGAGGCGTTGCGGGAACAGGGCGCGGGCGACATCCTCGTCATCTGCGGCGGCGTGATCCCGCAGCAGGACTATGCCTTCCTGAAGGACGCCGGCGTCGCCGCGATCTTCGGTCCGGGTACCAATATTCCCCGCGCGGCCCGAGAGATCCTTGACCTTCTGACCGCTGCCAGAGCATGAGCTTGGGCGTGCCCTTCCTGGAGGCGGCACGCCCGGCCAACCATGAGAGGGGAGGATAGCCAATGTCCGAGGGGAGCAGCGACGCCCGTTCCGCGGCGCTCGAGTACCACGAGTTTCCGACGCCCGGTAAGCTCGAGATCCGCGCGACGAAACCGATGGCGAACCAGCGCGACCTGAGCCGCGCCTACAGCCCCGGCGTCGCGGAGGCCTGCCTCGAGATCAAGGCGAACCCCCAGGACAGCGTGCGCTACACCGCGCGCGGCAACCTCGTCGCGGTGGTCTCGAACGGCTCCGCCGTGCTCGGGCTCGGCAATATCGGCGCGCTCGCCTCCAAGCCGGTGATGGAAGGCAAGGCGGTTCTGTTCAAGAAATTCGCCAATATCGACTGTTTCGATATCGAGGTGGACGAAACGGATCCGGTGAAGCTCGCCGAGATCGTCGCCTCCCTGGAGCCGACCTTCGGCGCCATCAACCTCGAGGACATCAAGGCGCCCGACTGCTTCATCGTCGAGCGGCTCTGCCGCGAGAAGATGAACATCCCCGTGTTCCACGACGACCAGCACGGCACGGCGATCGTGGTCGGCGCCGCGGCGACCAACGCGATCAAGGTCGCGAACAAGACCTTCGAGCAGATCAAGGTCGTCTCGACCGGCGGCGGCGCGGCGGGCATCGCCTGCCTCAACATGCTGCTGAAGCTCGGCGTGAAACGCGAGAACGTCTGGCTCTGCGATATCCACGGCCTCGTCCATGAGGGCCGGGAGATCGACATGAACCCCGAGAAGGCCGCCTTCGCGCAGAAGAGCGAGCTTCGCACGCTCGGCGAGGTGATCGAGGGCGCGGATCTGTTCCTCGGCCTCTCCGGTCCCGGCGTGCTGACCGGCGAGATGGTAAAGCGGATGAACGGCGATCCGATCGTCTTCGCGCTCGCCAACCCCAATCCGGAGATCGACCCGGCCGAGGCGCGGGCGGCCAATCCCGATGTGATCATGGCGACTGGCCGTTCGGACTATCCGAACCAGGTCAACAACGTGCTCTGCTTCCCCTTCATCTTCCGGGGCGCGCTCGACGTGGGCGCGACCGAGATCAACGACGAGATGTCGATCGCCTGCGTCGAGGGGATCGCGGCGCTCGCGCGTGCCTCGTCGAGCGCCGAGGCCGCGGCCGCCTATCAGGGCGAGCGGCTTTCCTTCGGCCGCGATTACCTCATCCCGAAGCCCTTCGACCCGAGGCTGCTCGCGATCGTGGCGGGCGCGGTCGCCAAGGCGGCGATGGACAGCGGCGTGGCGACCCGGCCGCTCGACGATCTCGAAGCCTACAAGTCGCGGCTGAACGCCTCGGTCTACCGCTCGGCCTTCATCATGCGGCAGGTCTTCGACGTGGCGCGCGAGGGTGACCGGCGCATCGTCTTCGGCGAGGGCGAGGACGAGCGCGTGCTGCGCGCCGCCCAGGCGATGCTGGAGGAGGGCGTCGGCCGTCCGATCCTGATCGGCCGTCCCGAAGTCATGACACTCCGCTGCGAACGGGCGGCGCTGCCGATCCAGGTCGGCGTGGATTTCGACTATGTGAACCCGGAAGGCGACCCGCGCTACCGCGAGTACTGGGGAACCTATCACCAGATCATGCAGCGCCGGGGCGTCACCCCGGATCTCGCCCGCGCGATCATGCGCACGAATTCGACGGCGATCGGCGCCGTCATGGTGGCGCGGGGCGAGGCGGACAGCCTCATCTGCGGGACCTTCGGCCAGTATCTGTGGCACCTGAACTATATCCGGCAGGTGCTTGCGACGCCGGCGCTGGCGCCGGTCGGCGCGCTGTCGCTCATGATCGCGGAGAAGACGGTGCTCTTCGTCGCCGACACGCAGGTAAACCCGGAACCCACGGCCCAGCAGATCGCCGAGACCGTGATCGCGGCCGCGCGCCATGCGCGCCGCTTCGGCGTCGAGCCGAAGATCGCGCTCTGTTCGCATTCCCAGTTCGGCAATCTCGACACCGATTCCGGCCGGCGCATGCGGGCGGCGCTCGAGATCCTCGACGCGCGCGAGGCCGATTTCGAATACGAGGGCGAGATGCATTCCGATCTGGCGCTCGATCCGGAGCTCCGGTCGCGCATCTACCCGAATTCGCGGCTCCAGGGGGCGGCGAATGTGCTGGTCTTCGCCAATACCGACGCGGCGAGCGCGGTCCGCAACATCATCAAGATGGTGTCCGGCGGGCTTGAGGTCGGGCCGATCCTGATGGGGATGGGCAATCAGGCGCATATCGTCACGCCCTCGATCACCGCGCGCGGCCTTCTCAATATCGCCGCGCTCGCGGGGGCGCCCGTGCATACCTACGGCTGAGCTTGCCGCCGGGTCGCGGCGGTCACGAGAGGAGGACAGGATGGCATACCGGGACATCTACGAAGGCTGGCGGAACGATCCGGAAGCGTTCTGGCTCGAGGCCGCCAAGGCGGTCGACTGGATCCGTCCTCCCTCCCGGGCGCTCGACGAGAGCCGGGCGCCGCTCTACGGCTGGTTCGCCGATGCCGAATGCAACGTCTGCCAGAACGCGGTGGACCGTCATGTCGCGGCGGGCCGGGGCGATCAGGTGGCGATCATCCATGACAGCCCCGTCACCGGCGCGAAGTCGAAGATGACCTATGCCGAACTGCTCGACCAGGTCTCGCGCCTCGCCGGCGCGATGGCGGCGCGCGGCATCACCAAGGGCGACCGCGTGCTCATCTACATGCCGATGGTGCCGGAAGCCCTGGTCGCGATGCTGGCCTGCGCCCGGATCGGCGCGGTGCATTCGGTGGTTTTCGGCGGTTTCGCGGCGCCGGAACTGGCGGTTCGCATCAACGATGCGAGCCCGAAGGCGATCCTGCTCGCCTCCTGCGGCATCGAACCGGGCCGGGTCGTGGCCTACAAGCCCATGGTCGACGCGGCGATCGAGATGGCGGAGACCAAACCGGACTTCTGCTTCGTCCTCCAGCGGCCCCAGTCCGAAGCCGCGCTGGTCGAGGGGCGCGACGAGGACTGGGCGACGGCGGTCGCACAGGCGGAGCCCGCCGATTGCGTCGCCGTGGGCGGCATGGACCCGCTCTATATCCTCTACACCTCGGGCACGACCGGCCAGCCGAAGGGCGTGGTCCGCGCGTCCGCGGGCTATATGGTCGCGCTCCTCTGGACGATGCCGAACGTCTATCAGGTGAACCCCGGCGAGGTGTTCTGGAGCGCCTCCGATGTGGGCTGGGTCGTCGGCCATTCCTACATCTGCTACGCGCCGTTGCTGCTCGGCGCGACGACCGTCGTCTATGAAGGCAAGCCGGTCGGCACGCCCGATGCCGGGGCCTTCTGGCGGGTGATCGAGGAACACGAGGTGAAGAGCTTCTTCACCGCGCCGACCGCGCTCAGGGCGATCAAGCGCGACGACCCGGCCGGCGACCGGCTGCGCGACTACGACACGTCGAGCCTCCGGGCGCTCTATCTCGCCGGCGAGCGCGCGGACCCCGACACGGTGGAATGGGCGGCGCGGATGCTCGACGTGCCGGTGATCGACAACTGGTGGCAGACCGAGACCGGCTGGCCGATCTGCGCCAATCCCGCGGGGATCGAACTTCTGCCGGTCAAGCTCGGCTCGCCGACGCTGGCGCTGCCGGGCTACGATGTCCGGATCCTCTCACCCGAGGGACAGCCGATCGCCGCCGGCGAACTGGGCGCGGTGGCGATCAAGCTGCCGCTGCCGCCGGGGACGCTCTCGACGCTCTGGCACGCCGAGGAGCGCTACCTGAAGTCCTACCTCACGACCTTCCCCGGCTATTACGAGACCGGGGACGCGGGGATGATCGACGAGGACGGCTACCTGCACATCATGGCGCGCACCGATGACGTGATCAACGTCGCGGGGCACCGGCTCTCGACCGGGGGCATGGAGGAAGTGCTGGCGAGCCACCCGGACGTGGCCGAATGCGCGGTGATCGGGATCAGCGACGCGCTGAAGGGCCAGCTGCCGATGGGCTTTCTCTGTCTCAACCGGGGCTGCGAGCGCGATCATGACGAGATCATCCGCGAATGCGTCAAGCTCGTGCGCGAGAAGATCGGTCCGGTCGCTGCCTTCCGCGACGCGGTCGTGGTCGACCGACTGCCGAAGACGCGTTCGGGCAAGATCCTGCGCGGCGTGATGGTGCGGATCGCGGATGGCCAGGACTACAAGGCGCCCGCGACGATCGACGATCCGGTCGTCCTCGACGAGATCACCGACAGCCTGACGAAGATCGGCTACGGCAAGCGCGCCGACGCGACCTGAACCGCCGGCTTCCGCCAGACCTCCACCGTCGCGCCACCGCCTCGGCCACCCGGAAAAGGGTGGCCCGTGCAGCCTATGCGAGTGAAATCGACTTGATTTCAACCCAGCATAGTGCTTGCTATGGCTGGGGGTTTCTCGGCTCCGCCTGGTGACATGATCGGACAGAAGGTAGCAGTGGTGGTGGTCGGCAAGGGTCGTTTTGGGACATGTCTCGCCGCGTTCGCCCTGATTCTGATACTGACGGCGCCGGGAGGCCGGGCCGGAGCGGTCGGTCCCGAGGCTCCGGCCCTGACCGCGGTCGCCACGGACCCCGAGGCCGAGACGGCGCTCTCGCTCGGTGATCTGCGCGCGCTGCCCTAAACCACGGTCGCCACGCGCACGCCCTTCAACGACGGTGTGGTGGCCTATCGCGGCCCGCTGATGCGGGATGTCCTTCACGCGCTCGGCCTCAGGGACGCGGCTTCGGTCTTCTGTCTCGCGGTGAACGATTACAGCGTCGAGATACCGACCAGGGATTTCCACGACTGGGATGTCATTCTGGCGATGGAGGCGGACGGCGCGCCGCTGCCTCCGCGCGAGACCGGGCCGCTCTGGATCATCTATCCGGTCAGCGACCATCCCGAACTCGGGGGCCGGGTCTACAGCGAGCGACTGATCTGGCAGCTCATCCGGATCGAGGCGCGCTGACATTGATGGGCCCGGCTCCGCGTTACCTTGGGATCGTCATGCTGCTCGCGGCCGGCGTGATCGCCTTGCTCGGCTACGCGGCGATGCGGCGCGACGCCGAGATGCTCGACAAGAACGGGCGGAGCGCCACCCTCTGGTGGGGCACGCAGACCGAGATCGAGATGCTGCGTTTCGAGCTCCAACTTGCCAACATGCGCGCGCTCGGCACCGAGCAGGCCGTCGAGGAGGTCCGCAAGAGCTTCGATGTGCTGTGGAGCCGCGTGGCGATGATCGGCGCGGGCTCGATCGGCGCCCGGCTGCGCGAATTCGATCGCGGCGAGGGGGCGCTCGCAGACCTGTCGCGGTTCCTGCGCGCCGCGGACCCGGTGATCGCCGAGTTGCGCCCCGGAGATGCCGCGCGCGCGAGCGAGCTCCTGCGCCGGCTCGAAGGCTTTCACCAGCCATTGCGCCTCTACACGTTGAGCGTGATGCGCGAGGACGCGGCGATCGCCGAGCGGCTGCATGATCGCATCGCCTGGAGCGCGCGCGCCATCGTCTCGGTCAGCGGTCTCGCGCTTTTCGTCGCGCTCACGTCGCTGTTCCTCATCCTGCGCGACAACCAGGGCCAGCGCGCCCTGGCGCGGGTCAGCCAGCGCGCCGCCGAACAGGCCGAACTCGCCAGCCGGGCGAAGTCGCGGCTCCTGACCATGATGAGCCATGAGTTGCGCAATCCGCTGAACGGGGTGCTCGGCCCGCTGGCGCTGCTCGGCCAGAGCGAGATCGGTTCGCGCCAGCGCCGTCTGGTCGAGCAGGCGAGCCAGTCGGGCCATGCGATGTCGCAGCTGGTCGAAAGCCTGCTCGACTATGGCGAGATCCAGGACGGCAGGTTCGAGACCCGGTCCGAGCCGATGCGCGTCGCGACGCTGGCCGAGACGATCCGGGAGCGGGTCAGATCGTCGACCGGCGTCGGTCTCGCGGTGACGGTCGCGGAGGGCACGCCCGCCATGCTGCGGGGCGATCAAAACCGGCTGAGCCAAGTCTATGTCCACCTCGCCGAATATCTGCTGGGAAGCAGCGATCCAGGGGGGATCGCGCTCGACCTGAGCCACCGGCCGGGGGAACTGGTCGGCACCCTGCGACTCGGGCAGGCGCCGGAACTTGGCTGGAAGCTGGAACTGCTGCTCGAACTCAGCCATGCCGCGTCCGACCAGCTCGCCAGCGACAAGCTCGGAAGCGACGCGCTTCAGCCGCTGATCGCGCGCAGCCTGATCGCCGCGCTTGGAGGCGGGCTCGTGCTCAAGCACGACTCCGCCGGCGGCCGTGCGATGATCGTGACCGTGCCGGCACGGGAACTCGCGTTGAGGCCGATGCGGATCGTGCTCGACACGCGCTCCCGGGCGCTCGCCGCGATCTACCGGGCCGCGTTGCGCTCGCCGGAGATCATCATCGGGGACCCGGCCGGTTCGGACGCGGCGGATCTGGTCCTGGTCGACGCCGCCCGCGCCGAGGACGAGGCGGAGACGGCCGGCCTGCGCGCCCGCTATCCCGGCGCGCTTCTCTTCGCCATCGGCCGGCCGCGCACCCCATCCGCCTTCGACGAAGTGGTGGAGGAGCCGAACGACCTGGCGGGCCTGCGCGCCCGGATCATGCGCCGGATGGTACCAGAGGATGAAGCTTTGCCAAGGCGCGCGGCCCGCGGTAACGTTCGCTGAGGTCGCGGCGACGTTTTCAGCCTTGAGACTTGGCGCCTGGAGAGGCGGCGCGCGCGAACGGGAAGAACTGGAATGAGCATCATCGTCTCGCCGTTCGAAGCGGAACGGTCGCGGCCAGGGGGCGTTCGAAGCCAGCGGGCCGAGCTTCTCGACCGGGCGCTTCTCGCGCATGATCTGCGCGGCGGGCTTAGCGACATATCGGGCGGGCTCTCGGCCATTGACCCGGCATCGCTGCCGGTGGAGACGCGCGAGCAGGTCGAACGTGTCCTCGCGGCCGCCGACGCGGTGGGGTCTCTGGTTCACGCCGCGCTTGGCGAATATCGTGAGGAGCCGGACCCGGCGGCGGGCCTCGATTTTCAGGGCGTCGATGTCTCGCGCCTGCTCGATCACCAGCGCCGGCGATGGACGGCGGAGGCGCGGCGGAAAGGCCAGTCGCTGCGGATCGTCGCGGAGGCGGACGCGCCGACGCGGCTCGACATCGATCCGGCGCTCTGCGGGCGGATGCTGACCAATCTCGTCGCGCACGCGATCGGGCGCTGCGAGGCCGGAGGGATCGAGCTCGTGGCGAGCGCGACGCGCGAGGGAGGCATCCTGCTCCGCGTCGCCGATACGGGGCCGGCCGTCCGGCAGGACACGCTGGAACGCATCCTCGGGCTCGGCGCGGATGATCCGGCCATGTCGGCGGGCGTCGAGGGGCTGGAACTCATGGCGGCGCGCCGGCTGGCCGCGCGGATGGGTGCGAGATTCGCGCTTCGCAACCGTTCGGGCGGCGGGTTCGAGGCGCTGATCGAGCTCGGCGAGCCGTGGTGCTCGCGCGCCGAACCGGCGGCCCCGGAGCCCGAAGCCGATCTGGCGGGCGCGCGCATCCTGCTCGCGGAGGACAATCCGACCAACCAGATGGTCGCGACGCAGATGCTGCGCGCGCTCCGGGCCGAGGTGACCGTCACCTCGGACGGCGCCGAGGCGATCGCCGCCTTCGAGGCACAGGAGTTCGACCTGGTGGTGCTCGACATCGAGATGCCGCGGGTCTCGGGGCTCGACGTGATCCGCCGGATCCGGTCACGCGGCGACGCGCGCGCGCGGGTGCCCATCGTCGCGCTGACGGCCTATGCGATGCGCGATCATCAGGATCAGATCGCCGAGGCGGGAGCGAACGCGCTGGTCTCGAAGCCGATCAGCGGCATCGAGCAACTCGGACGCGCGCTCGCGCCGCATCTGCCATCCGGCGTCGCGGCGCGCAGGCCGCGGGCGCCGGGCGCCGGGGACCCGGTGGTGGACGCCGCGATCTACGGCGCGCTCGCCGATGCGATCGGGCCGGACCTGATGAACGAACTGTTCGAGAAGGTCTTCGCCGATCTCAGCGCGGCGCGCGCGGAACTCGAAGCGGCGCGTGCCCCGCGAAACACCCAGGCGATCCGCTCGGCCTCGCATATCCTGATCTCGGTCGCGGGCGCCGTCGGGGCGGTCCGGCTGCAGTCGATGGCGCGCTCGCTGAACGCGCTCGCGCATGAGAACGCCCCGCTCGACGCGGCCCTCACCGGCTGCGTCGCCGAGATCGACGCGGTGCTGGCCTTCCTCGCGCGGGACAGATGAGGGAGGGACGCATGCAACCGGTGCTGCTGGTCGAAGATACCTCCTCGCTCGCCATGCTCTACGGCGCCGTTCTCGCACGCGCGGGCCATCCGGTCGATCACGCCGCCACGCTCGCCGAGGCGAGGGCCCGATGCGCGCGCGGGATGCCGCGCGTCATGCTTCTCGACCTGCAACTGCCGGATGGCGACGGGCTCGACCTGCTCGCGAGCCTCTCCGGGGCGAACTGCCGGGTGATCGTCATCACCGCGAACGGATCGATCAACCGCGCGGTGCAGGCGATGCGGGGCGGCGCGTTCGACTTTCTCGTCAAGCCCTTCGATGAATCGCGGCTCGTGACGGCGGTCGAAAACGCGCTCTCGGCACGCGGCGCAATCGAGCCGGAGGACGCGCCGGCTACTGAGAGCGCGGGGTTCGAAGGCTTCATCGGCCGTTCGGCGGCGATGGACGAGATCTATCGCATGGTCCGCGCGATCGGCCGCTCCACGGCGACGGTCTTCATCACCGGCGAGAGCGGCACGGGCAAGGAAGTCTGCGCCCGCGCGATCCACGCGGTCTCGAACCGGGCGAAGCGGCCCTTCGTGCCGCTCAACTGCGCCGCGATCCCGCGCGATCTGCTTGAAAGCGAGGTCTTCGGCCATCTGAAGGGCGCCTTCACCGGCGCGCTCTCTGACAAGCCGGGCGCCGCGGCGGTGGCGGACGGCGGCACGCTCTTCCTCGACGAGATCTGCGAGATGGATCTCTCGTTGCAGACGAAGCTCCTGCGGTTCCTGCAGACCTCCACCATCCAGCCGGTGGGCGCCGCGCGGCCGGTGCAGGTCGATGTCCGCATCGTCTGCGCCACCAACCGCGACCCGGCGGAGGAGGTCCGTCGAGGACGGTTCCGGGAGGATCTCTACTACCGGCTCCATGTCGTGCCGATCCACATGCCGCCCTTGCGCGCGCGGCCCGACGACATTCTCGACATCGCCCGGGCGAGCCTCGCGACCTTCTCGCGCGAGGAAGGCCGCGGCTTCCAGGGCTTCACCGAGGAGGCCGAGCGGGTTCTCATGGAGCGGCCCTGGCCCGGCAACGTCCGACAGCTTCTGAACGTGATCCGCAATGTCGTGGTGCTGCACGAGGGTACGCTGGTGCGGCCCGAGATGCTGCCCGGCGAGATCGCGCCGCTGCAGGTGCCCGAGGCGCCGCCCAGGCCGGCGAATGTCGCGACGCTGGCGCAGCAGCGGACGCCGCCGACGGATCTGCGCGCGCTGGTCGAACCCCTGATCGGCCGCTCGCTCGCCGATGTGGAGCGCGAGTTCATCGAGGCGACGATCTCGGCCTGCGGCGGATCGATCCCGCGGGCGGCGCGGATGTTGTCGCTCTCGCCGTCGACGGTCTATCGCAAGCTCGATTCCTGGGGCGTCGGCCAGCGGCGCGCCTGAGCGCCGACGCCCGGATCACCTTCCGCGTCGCTTGCATCGCGGCGGCGCCGGGGATCATACTCAAGGGCGTCACGCGCAATGTCCCGGATGATCCCATGAGCCTTTTCGAACTCGCCCTCGCATCCCGCGCGAATGCCTATGCGCCCTATTCCGGCTTCAGGGTCGGGGCGGCGATCCGCTGCGCCGACGGGACGCTCCATGGCGGCTGCAATGTCGAGAACGTGGCCTATCCCGAAGGGACCTGCGCCGAGGCGGGGGCGATCGCGGCGATGGTGCTCGCGGGCGGGCGGGAGATCGCCGAGGTGCTGGTCGTCGCCGACGGCCCCGAGCCGGTGACGCCCTGCGGCGGTTGCCGGCAGAAGCTCGCGGAATTCGCCAGCGCCGGGACGCCGGTCATCCTCGCCGATCTCGCGGGTGAGCGGGCGCGGACCACGGTCGGCGCGCTCCTGCCCGGCGCCTTCGCGCTTTCGCATCTCGGGCGGGCCGACGGATGACGGATCACCCCGGCGACTTCCCGAACGAACCCCGTGAGACCGCCCGGCGTGCTATCGCCTGCCTCGACCTGACCAATCTCGACGAGGGCTGCGACGCGCCCGCGATCGAGGCGCTCTGCCGCCGCGCCCGGACGCCGGCCGGTCCGGTGGCCGCGGTCTGCGTCTGGCCGGCCTTCGTCGCCCAGGCGCGCGAGGCGCTGGCCGGGTCGGGCATCCGGATCGCGACCGTTGTCAACTTTCCCCGAGGCGAGGACACCGAAGCGGCGGTACTGGCGGAGACCGCGCGGGCGCTGGCCGATGGCGCCGACGAGATCGATCTCGTCGTGCCCTGGCGTGCGCTGATCCGGGGCGAGTCGGGGCGGATCGGCGATCTGACGCGCGCGGTCAAGGCCGCCTGCGGGGAGGCGCCGTTGAAGACGATCCTCGAAACCGGGGAACTGCGCGAGGCCTCCCTGATCGCGCGGGCGAGCCGCGAGGCGCTTGGCGGCGGCGCGGATTTCCTCAAGACCTCGACCGGCAAGGTGCCGGTGAATGCCACGCCCGATGCGGCGGCGATCCTGCTGACGGCGATCAAGGAGGCAGGTCGGCCGGTCGGGTTCAAGGCGGCGGGCGGCGTGCGTACGACCGCCGACGCCGCCGTCTATCTCGACCTCGCCGCGCGGATCATGGGGCCGGACTGGCCGACTCCGGAGCGGTTCCGGATCGGCGCCTCGGGCCTTCTCGACGCGCTGCTCCGGACACTGGACGGGGACGGCGCGCCGGGTGAGAAGGCGGCGGAAGAGAACGCGGGCGACGCGGCCGAGAGTCGCGGCCCACGGTATTGACGAAGGAGGTCCCGATGCTGCCGCAGGAACTGATCGCGCGCAAGCGCGACGGGGGAAAGCTGACCGGAGCCGAGATCCGTTTCCTGGTGGCCGGCCTCACCGCCGAGACCCTGACCGAAGGGCAGGTGGCAGCCTTTGCCATGGCGGTGCTGCTCAAGGGCATGGAGACCGAGGAACTGGTCGCGCTGACGCTCGCCATGCGCGATTCCGGCGCCACGCTGAAATGGAAGCTGCCCGGTCCGGTCATCGACAAGCACTCGACCGGGGGGATCGGCGACAATGTGAGCCTGATGCTCGCGCCGGCGCTGGCGGCCTGCGGCGCCTATGTGCCGATGATCTCGGGCCGGGGGCTTGGCCATACCGGGGGCACGCTCGACAAGCTCGACGCGATCCCGGGCTACACCACCCGCCCGGATACCGGGAAGTTCCAGGAGGTGGTGCGCGAGATCGGCTGTGCCATCTGCGGCCAGACCGCCGATATCGCGCCGGCCGACCGGCGCCTCTACGCCATCCGCGACACGACCGGGACCGTCGAATCGATCGCACTCATCACCGCCTCGATCCTGTCGAAGAAGCTCGCGAGCGGGTTGCAGGGTCTCATCCTCGACGTGAAGACGGGTAGTGGCGCTTTCCTCCCCGAACTTGAAAGCTCGCGCGCCCTGGCGCGGACTCTGGTCGAGGTCGCGAAGGGCGCGGGTTGCAAGACCCGCGCGCTGATCACCGACATGAACGAACCGCTGGCGACCGCCGCCGGCAACGGCCTCGAAGTCATGAACGCGGCGCGCTTCCTGAGGGGCGACGCCGTCGACTCGCGGCTCTGGGACGTGACCGTGGCGCTCGGCGCCGAGATCCTCGCGCAGGTCAGGATCGCGCCGAGCGTCGAAGAGGGCGCGGACCGGATGCGGATGGTGCTCGAATCCGGCGCGGCGGCCGAGAAGTTCGACGCGATGGTCGCGGCGCTCGGCGGACCGGTCGGTTTTCTCGACGATTTCGAGCATCATCTGCCGGGAGCGCCGGTGATCGGCGAAGTGCTGGCGGAGGATGAAGGCTTCGTCACGGGCATCGACACGCGCGCGCTCGGTCTGGCAGTGGTCGAGCTCGGTGGCGGGCGGCGGCGGCCGACCGACAGGATCGATCCCGCCGTGGGCATCGACATGCTGGAGGGGATCGGCCTCGCGGTCGAGCCGGGGACGCCGCTCGCCCGCATCCACGCCGCGACCGAGGCGGGACTCGCGGCCGCGACCGCGCGCGTCCGCGCGGCCTACCGTGTCGGGGAGGCCGCGCCGGAGGAGCCGCCGCTCATCGTCGAGCGGATCACCTGATGGGGCGCGCGATCCTGATCGTGCTCGATTCCGTCGGTTGCGGCGGCGCGCCCGACTCGGCCGATTTCGGCGACGAAGGCGCCAACACGCTCGGCCATATCGCCATCGCCTGCGCCTCGGGCCGCGCCGAGGAGGGGCGGAGCGGGCCGCTCGCGGTGCCGAACCTCCGCCGACTCGGGCTCGCCTCGGCGATCCGGCTGGCCTCGGGGCTGACGGTGCCGCTCTGGTACGAGGCGCCGGAGGGCATCTGGGGCGCGGCGACCGAGGTCTCGCGCGGCAAGGACACGCCCTCGGGCCACTGGGAACTCGCCGGTGTGCCGGTTCCCTGGGACTGGCACTACTTTTCGAAGGCGAACCCGGCGATCCCGGAGGAAGTCACGGCCCCCCTGATCGCGCGCGCGGGCCTGCCGGGAACGCTCTGCAACGCGCATTCCTCGGGCATGCCGGTCCTGCGCGACTACGGCGCCGAGCATGTCGCGACCGGCAAGCCGATCCTCTACACCTCCGCCGACAGCGTGCTGCAGATCGCGGCCCACGAGGAACACTTCGGGCTGGACCGGCTCTACGAGACCTGCGCCATCGCGGCGGAGATCGTGCATCCGATGCGCGTCGGGCGCGTGATCGCCCGGCCCTTCATCGGCGAGAGCACCGGGACCTTCGAGCGGACGCCGCATCGCCGGGACCTCGCGATCCCGCCGCCCGAGCCGACGCTGCTTGACCGCGTCCACGAGGCCGGTGGCGAGACCCGGGCGATCGGCAAGATCGGCGACATCTTCGCCCACCGCGGGATCTCGCGGCTCACCAAGGGCAAGGACGACGCCGCGCTGATCGATGCGACTCTGGCGGCGCTCGCCGAGGCGCCGGACGGGGCGTTCATCTTCACCAATCTCGTCGATTTCGACACGCTCTACGGCCATCAGCGCGACGTTTCGGGCTATGCCCGCGCGCTCGAAGCCTTCGATGCGCGGCTGCCCGAACTGATCGGCGGGCTGCGGCCGGGGGATCTCATGATCCTGACGGCGGATCACGGCAACGACCCGACATTCCGGGGCACGGATCATACGCGAGAGCGGGTGCCGGTCCTCGGCGTCACCCCCGGCGCGCGGCCGAAGGCGCTGGGGCTGATCGGGTTTTCCGACGTGGGCGAGACGCTCGCCGCGCATCTCGGGCTGCCCGCCGGGCGGCACGGCCGGTCGGTGCTCGGGCACCGGGAGGCGGAGATGCCGGACGGAGGCCCTGAGGCCCCGGGCTGGTTGGGCGGTCGCTGTCAGGCCGGGAAGACAGTTTCGTAATCGTCGGGCTTGAATCCCAGACGCAGCGTCTCGCCGGTGTCGAGCAGCGGGCGCTTGATCATCGAGGGCTGGGCGAGCATGAGCGCGATCGCCTTCGTTCGGTCGATCCCCGCCTTGTCGGCGTCGGGAAGCTTGCGGAAGGTCGTCCCCGCGCGGTTCAGCAGCGGTTCCCAGCCGAGCCGGTCCGCCCAGGCGGCAAGCTCGGCCTCGCTCGGCGGCTCGGTCTTGTAGTCGCGGAAGCGGTAGTCGATCCCGCGCTCGTCGAGCCAGCGCCGGGCTTTCCGCACCGTGTCGCAGGTCTTGATACCATGCAGTGTGATCATGCCCCGGCCTCCCGCTCCGTCCCGAGGCGCCTAGCGGATCGGCCCCGGCGTGGCAAGCCGTCGCGGGAACGGATGGGTTTCGCACCGGCTCTACGCCGATTAAGGATAGAGCCAATCAAGGCGGGTTAACATCGGCTCCGCCACGGATCGGCGCCTGTCACGCGCCCGTCGGAATCTTGGAGACGCATCGGATGAAATTCGGAACGAGCGGGCTGCGCGGCCTCGTGTCGGACATGACGGACGAGGTATGCGCCGAATACGCGGCGGCCTTCGTCGAACATCTGCGCGCGGCCGGTCGGACGCCGGAGGCGATACTGATCGGGCGCGACCTGCGGCCGAGTTCGCCCCGGATCGCCGAGGCCTGCGCCGGCGCGCTGATCGCGCGCGGCATTCAGGTGATCGACTGCGGCGCGCTGCCGACCCCGGCGCTCGCCCTCGCCTCCGCGACCCGCGGCATGCCCGCGATCATGGTCACGGGGAGCCATATTCCCTTCGACCGCAACGGGCTGAAGTTCTACCGCGCCGATGGCGAGATCACCAAGGCCGACGAGGCGGGGATGCTGGCCGCGCTCGGCGCGGGCGCCCCGGCGGCGACGCCGGCCGAAGTCGTCTCCGACGAGAACGCGGCGCGGCTCTATCTGCGCCGGGGCGTCGGCTTCTTTCCGGCCGGCGCGCTCGAGGGCAAGCGGATCGGCGTCTATCAGCACAGTGCCGTCGGCCGCGATCTCACGCTCGAATCCCTGCGCGCGCTTGGCGCCGATGTGATCCCGCTCGGCCGGGCCGAGACCTTCGTTCCGATCGACACCGAGGCGGTGCGGCCCGAGGACGAGGAACTGGCGCGCGGATGGTGCGCCGAGCACGGGCTCGACGCGGTGGTCTCGACCGACGGCGACGGCGACCGGCCGCTGATCGGCGATGAGACGGGGACCTTCCTCCGGGGCGATGTCGTCGGCGTGCTGGCCGCGCGCTACCTCGGGGCGGAGGCCGTCGCGACCCCGGTTTCCTCGAACACGGTGCTGGAGCGGAGCGGCTGGTTCCCGAGGATCAGCCGCACGAAGATCGGCTCTCCCTATGTGATCGAGGCGATGGAGAGCCTCACCGCGGGGGGCGCCGGGCTCACGGTCGGCTATGAGGCGAACGGCGGCTTCCTTCTCGGCGGGCCGGTGACCGGCGCGACCGGGGCGACGCTCGCGCCGCTCGCCACCCGCGACGCCATGCTGCCGATCCTCGCGATCCTCGCGATGGCGGCGGAGTCGGGTCGCCCGCTCTCGGGGCTCGCCGCCGACCTGCCGCCGCGTTTCACCGCGAGCGACCGGCTCGCCGAATTCGCTCCCGCCCGGAGCCGGTCGCTGCTCGACGCGCTCGCCTCGGACGAGGCGGCGCGGGCGGGTCTGCTCGCGGCGATCGGCGTGGCCGGGACGGCGGTCGATCTGACCGACGGGGTGCGGATGACGCTCGAAAACGACGAGATCGCGCATCTGCGGGCCTCGGGCAACGCGCCGGAACTGCGCTGCTACGCGGAGGCGGCGACGCCGGAGCGCGCGCGGGAGATGGTCGCCGCGCTGCTCGCTCGCGCGGGAGAGATGGCGCCCGCCGCCTGACCGTTACGGGAAGGCGGCCGGGGCAATCGCGGCGCGGGTCCGCTCACTTCAGATGGAACAGCGTCTCCAGCGGGACGGCGACGGGCGACCTGTCCGGGTTCGACTCCATGATGTCGGCCATGTGGTCCCACCATCGCCGCATCACCGGATGGTTCGGCAGATCGTCCATCCCGTGATCCTCGCGCCGCCAGAGCACGCCGAAGAGCATGCCCGTCTCGCGGTCGAGGTGGATCGAATAGTCATAGATCCCCGCGGCGTGCAGGAGATCGACGAGTTCCGGCCAGATCTCGTCGTGCCGGCGCCGGTACTCGGCTTCCTTGCCCGGAAGAAGCCGCATCCGGAACGCGTATTTCTCCATCACGTCCTCCTTGGTCCGAGCCGCGCGGCGAGGCGGGGCAGGGCGATCACCGCGATGAGCAGCAGGCCGATGAAGATCGACATCACGATGCCGGGCACGTTGAGGAGCCCGAATCCGAAGGTCACCATCCCGAGCACCAGGGCCGCGATGACGACGCCCGGGATCGAGCCCGAGCCGCCCAGGATCGAAACGCCGCCGAGAACGACCATGGTAACGATCTCGAGTTCCCAGCCGAGCGCGATGGAGGGCCGGGTCGAGCCGAGCCGCGAGGTGAGGCAGATCGCGGCGAGACCGGAGAAAAGCCCCGTCATCAGGAAGAGCAGGAACTTCACCCGGTCGACGCGGATGCCCGAGAACCGCGCCGCCGCCGCGTTGTTGCCGACCGCGTAGACGATCCGCCCGAAGCTCGTCCGGTGCAGCAGCACGCCGAAGCCGATGGCGAGGATGAGAAAGAGCACGAGTTCGAAGGAGATGACCCAGAAGACATAGCCCTGCCCGAAATAGCCGAAACCATCGGGATAGGCGGTATAGGCCTGATCGCCGAGGATGATATAGGCGATGCCGCGAAAGAGGCTCATCGTGCCGATGGTCACCACGATCGACGGCAGGCCGAGCCGGGTGACGAGCGTCCCGTTGACCGCGCCGCAGAGCAGTCCGACGCCGAGCCCGACCAGCACCAGCCCCGACACGCCGAAGCCCGCCTCCGCCGCCATGCCCATCGCCGTGGAGGCGAGCGCGATGATCGCCGCGACCGACAGGTCGATCTCGCCCGCGATGATGAGCAGCGCCATCGGGAATGCGATCATCGCCTTCTCGGTGAAGTTGAAGGTGGCGTCGGAGAGGTTCCACGGATCGAGGAAATAGGGCGAGGTGAAGGAGTTGATCGCGAAGACCAGCACCGCGACGACGAGAAGCAGCGCCTCCCAGCTCCGGAACAGCCGCGCGGCGGGTGTCGTCAGCCGGTCGGGTATCGCGCGGCGCGGCTCCCGCGTCTCGATGCTCATGCCCCACGCTCCGCCGATTTGAGGATGACCCGGCCTCTGGTCCGTTCGGCCCGCGCGTTGAAGGCGACGGCGACGATGATCGCGGTGCCCGAGATCGCGAGCTGCCAGAAGGGCGAGATGTTGACCACGGGCAGCGCGTTCTTGATGACGCCGAGAAAGAGCGCGCCGAGAACCGCCCCCGCGACCGAGCCGATGCCGCCCGCGATCGAGATGCCGCCGATCACGCAGGCGGCGATCACGTCGAGTTCGAAGCCGCCGGCGATATCGACATAGGCGACGGCGTAGCGCGCGACCCAGAGATAGCCGCAGAGCCCGGCGATCGTGCCCGAGAGGACGAAGGCGAGAAAGCGCGTCCGGCCGACGTCGATCCCGGTATAGACCGCCGCGTTGGCATTGCCGCCGACGGCGTAGAAGGCCCGGCCCGCCGGCGTCCGGGTGTAGACGATCCAGGCGCCAAGGATGACGAGCATGGCGATCCAGCTCAGCACCGGCAGGCCGAGCACCGCGCGCGGCAGATCCTTGAAGCCCGGGCTCATCTCATGCGCGTTCACCCAGGCCCCGCCCGAGATCACGAAGATGAGCCCGCGGTAGATCGTGAGCGTGCCGAGCGTCGCCACGATGGGCGGGATGTCGAGCTTCCAGACCATGAGCCCGTTCAGCGCGCCCAGGGCCGCCCCGAGCCCGACCGCGAGCACGATGAGCAGCGGGACTGGAATCCCCGGCATGGCGCTGTTCAACATCGCCACGACCATGCCGTTGAGCGCCAGGTTGGCGGCGACGGAGAGGTCGATCGACTTGGTGAGGATCACCGCCATCTGGCCGAGCGCCAGCATGATGAGGATCGCGGTGTCGTTGAACACATTGGCGAGGTTCGCGGGCCCGGCGAAGGCCGGGAAGCGGAGCGAGATCATGAGGATGAGGGCCACGATGGCGAAGGCGAGGATGAGTTCGCGCGATTTCAGCGCCCGCTCCATCACGCCGCCTCCCGGATGCCGGCGGCCGCCCGCACCAGTCGCTCGGGCGTCAACCCTTCGCGGGCGTATTCGCCGACCATCCTGCCTTCGCGCATCACGATCACCCGGTCGGACATGCCGAGGATTTCCGGGATCTCGGAGGAGACCATGATGACCGCGAGCCCTTCGGCGGCAAGCTCGGCCATGAATTCGTGCACCGCCGCCTTGGAGCCGATGTCGATGCCCTTGGTCGGCTCGTCGAGGATGATGACGCGGGGCCGCGTCGCCAGCCATTTCGCGATCACCACCTTCTGCTGGTTGCCGCCCGAAAGCTGCCCCAGTTCCTGGTCGAGCGCGGCGGCCCGCAGGTCGAGCCGGGTCGCATATTTGCGCGCCAGCGCGAATTCCTCGGCGAGCCGCAGGAAGCCGCTGCGCGAGGTCTGGCCGAGCGAGGGAAGGGTGATGTTCTGGAAGATCGCCATCGGCCGGATCGCGCCCTGCGCGCCGCGGTCCTCGGGGACATAGACGATGCCGCGCCCAATCGCATCGCCGGGATCGCGGATCGCCGTGACTTCCCCGTCAATCGAGCCTTTCGACGGTTCCGTCACGCCGAAAAGCGCCTGCATCAGCTCGCTCCGCCCCGCGCCGACCAGGCCGTAGAAGCCGAGGATCTCGCCCCGGCGGAGCGAGAAGCCGATGTCGGCGAATTCGGTCGGGTGGGAATAGCCCTCGACGCGCAGCACCTCCGCGCCGATGTCGCGCGCGCGTTCGGGGAAGATCGCCTCGATGGAGCGGCCGACCATCATGCGCACCAGATCGTCCTCGCTCACATCGGCCATGCGGCCCTCGCCGACGAAGGCGCCGTCGCGGAAGACGGTGTAGCGGTCGGCGATCCGGAAGATCTCGTCGAACTTGTGGCTGATGAAGAGGATCGCCTTGCCGTCGGCCTTCAGCGTCTCGATCAGGTCGTAAAGTTCGGCGATCTCCTTGTGCGAAAGCGCGGCCGTGGGCTCGTCCATGATGACGACGCGGGCGTCGATGGAGAGCGCCCGGGCGACGGCGACGAGGTGCTTGCTGGCGATGCCGAGATCGCGAAGCCGCGCCTCCGGGTCGATCGCGGCCCCGACGCGGGCCAGCATCTCGCGGGCATCGGCGTTCATCCGGCGCCAGTCGATCAGGCCGAACCTCGTGCGGGGCGCATGGCCGAGGAAGATGTTCTCGGCCACCGACAGGTCGTCGAAAAGCACCGTCTCCTGATGGATCGCCGTCACGCCCGCCTCGGCCGCGGCATGCGCGGCCGGGAAGGCGGTCTCGGCGCCGTCGAGCAGGATGCGGCCCGCGTCCGGCTGGTAGATCCCGGTGAGGATCTTCACGATCGTCGATTTCCCGGCGCCGTTTTCGCCGATCAGCGCCGTGACCTCGCCCGGATAGAGCGAGAGCGCCACGCCATCGAGCGCCTTCACGCCGGGGAAGCTCTTGGAAATGCCTTCGAGCGCGAGCACGGGCATGGGCCCGGACCCGCGCTCGGATTCGCGCTCGGATTCGGGCGCCACGCCGGCGCGGGCGTCCGTCGGTCGGCCGTCGCCCGCGGGACGACTGGACATGGGTTCGGTTCCTTCCCGAGAGGAAGCGCCCGGCGCATGGCCGGGAGCGGGATCAGAAGATCGACTTGAATTCCTCGATGTTGGAGTCGTCATAGACGAAGGGCTCCGCCATCGCGCCCTCGTTGTTCTCGTCGAGCGTGACGCTCCCCATGCGGCCCATGCCGATCTCCGCGCCCGGCTCCGCCGTCGCATTCCCCTTGGCGAGGTTGTAGGCGATCATCGTCGCGGAATAGCCGAGATCAATCGGATTCCAGATCGCGAAGGACTTCGAGGCGCCGCTTGCAACGTGGCCGGCCATCTCGGAGGGCAGGCCGAGGCCCGTGACATTGATCTCGCCCGTCTTGCCCGCGTCGGAGACCGCCTGGGCCGCGGCGACGATTCCGACCGAGGTAGGCGCGATGATCGCCTTCAGGTCCGGATGGGACTGCATGAGCCCCTGCGTCTCGCGATAGGACTTGTCGGAGAGGTCGTCGCCGTAGACCGTCGCGACGAGGTTGATGCCCGGGTGGTCCGGCAGGACCTCCTTCATCGCCGCGATCCAGGCGTTCTGGTTCGTCGCGGTCGCCGAGGCGGAGAGCACCGCGACATCCCCGCCCTCGGGCAGATGGTCGGCCGCGAGTTTCAGGATCATGTTGCCGATGAGCGGCGTCGAGGACGGGTTCAGCTGCATCTGGCGCCCCTCGGGCGCCACGCCCGAATCCCACGAGATCACCGTGATGCCGCGCTGCATCGCCTTCTTGAGCGCCGGGACCAGGGCGTCCTGATCATTGGCCGAGATCGCGATCGCATCGACCCGCTGCGCGATCAGCGCGTTGATGACCTCGATCTGGCCCTCGGCCGTGGTGTCGGTCGGGCCGGTGTAGATGACCTCGACATCGCCGAGTTCCTTCGCGGCTTCCTGCGCGCCCTTGTTGGCCGCCTCGAAGAAGCCGATGCCGAGCCCCTTGACCACGAGCGCGATCCGCGTCGTGTCCTGCGCGCTGGCCGCCAGCGGCGCCGCGGCGAGCGCCACGGCCACGGCCGCCCCGGTCAGGAAGGATTTCCAGAGTTTCATGCATGACCTCCCGGTTGATCTTCTTGTCGGTCTTACCGCGCCGGCGGAATATTGCCCGCGCATTCACGTCTCATCCCGGCCTTCCGCGCCGCGCCTCGCCGCGAAAGCCCGCCCGGACCACCACGGCGATCCGGCCGGCGGGAGCGTTCGCAAGCGGAGGGGGGGGTGACGGCGCGCGTTCGGCCTGGTGGCGGTGCGCGTCGGCGCCTCCCGCGGCGTCGCGGATGAATGGTCGTTGATCTCCGCGAACATCACACGCCAGCGCCCTTTTCCGTGCATGCGCGCCCTTCCGGCGGCTTCAATCTGGCGCGCGGCGGGGGACCTGTCCATCGGAAATGATCGAAGGTGCGCGGCTGGAGCCGGCGCGCGGTCTGCGTGTTGACGGGGAGGGGCGATGGGAGGCCCGGGCACCCTCTGCCACGCGTTCGGCGGAACCCGGGATGAGGTCGCGCGGCGCGCAAGGCTTCCCCGAAAACGGATCAGGGCGCCAAGCGGCGCCCTGAGATCGTTCCGGCATCGGCCGGAGGTCTTTGGAGCGGGCGAAGGGATTCGAACCCTCGACCCCAACCTTGGCAAGGTTGTGCTCTACCCCTGAGCTACACCCGCGTCCTGTGGAGGGGGGTATACACAGCCGCGGGCGGCGAGCACAAGGGGCCTTCGGCGATTTTTTCGGATCGCGGCGGGATTTTTCGACGACGGTGTCAAGGTGTTGAAATGTCGAACGAAAATCCCCGCGCTGACTACCGCACTTCGACATCGAGCGCGGGCAGGCCGGCGATGACACCGCTCAGCCTGTCGCCGCGCTGGACCGGGCCGACCCCCGCCGGCGTGCCGGTGAGGATCAGATCCCCCGGCGCGAGTTCGAAAAGCTCCGAGAGCTTCGAGATCGTCTCGGGGATCGTCCAGATGAGGTCGCCGAGGTCGCCCTTCTGCCGGATCTCGCCGTTGAGGCGCAAGCTGATCGCGCCCTTCGAGAGCGGCCCGGCCAGCGCCTCCCGCGGCACGATCGGGCCGCAGGGCGCGGAATGCTCGAACGCCTTCGCGAGTTCCCAGGGCCGGCCGGCCTTCTTCGCCTGCCCCTGCAGGTCGCGCCGGGTCATGTCGAGCCCGACCGCGTAGCCGAGGATCTTCGACTCCGCCTCCGCCTCCGGGATGTCGCGTCCGCCCGCGCCGAGCGCCACGACGAGCTCGATCTCGTAATGCACGTCCGCGCTCAGCGGCGGATAGGGAAACACTCCGTCGAGCACGAGATTGTCGGGGTTCTTCTGGAAGAAGAACGGCGGCTCGCGGTCCGGGTCATGCCCCATCTCCCGCGCGTGCTCGGCATAGTTCCGGCCGACGCAATAGATGCGGCGAACCGGGAAGAGCCGGTCCGATCCCTGGATCGGCAGGGCGGGACGCGGCGCGGGCGGGAAGGCGTAATCGGGGTCGGACATCGGAGGCTCCGGCTTGGGAAGGAAGGCCGCGCCATTGGCCACCGCCCGGCCGTGCGCGTCAAGCGTGGCCGTCATCCCGGCGGGCGGAGGCCCGCGTCGGCCCGAGGCCGGCGTTAGCGCGCGGTTAACCTCGGCGCGGGAGGCTCGCGGGCGTGCCCGATCCGGAAAGGCGGCCACGACCATTCGACTGGGAAGGCTCACGCGACATGCGCATCGTTCCGATCATTCTCTGCGGCGGTTCCGGCACGCGGCTGTGGCCGCTGTCCCGCCGCGATTTCGCCAAGCCCCACGCGCCCGTCCTCGGCGGCGCCTCACCCTTCGAGCGCACCCTCGCGCGCGTCGCCGCGGCCAGCGGTGGGCGCTGGGACCGCCCCGTCGTCATTACCGGCGCCGGAGCGCGCTTCATGGCGGCGGAACAGGCGCGCGCGGCGGGTGTACCGGTGGATCTGGTTCTGGAGCCCGAGGGGCGCGACACGCTCGCCGCCGTGACGCTCGGCGCGCTGCTCGCCGCGCGTCGCGGGCCGGACGCGGTGGCGCTGATCCTGCCCGCCGACCACCTGATCCCGGATGCCGAGGCCTTCGGCGCCGCCGTCGAGCGCGCGGCCCGGATCGCGACGCTCGGCAGGCTCGTGACCTTCGGTATCCGTCCGACGAGCCCCGCCACCGGCTACGGCTACATCCGTCCGAGCGAGGAGCGGTTCGGCGAGGCGGCCGGCATCGCGGAATTCGTCGAAAAGCCCGACGCCGAACGCGCGGCGCGGCTGATCGCCGAGGGGTGTCTCTGGAACGGAGGCGTCTTCGTGCTCCACGCGGAGCCCGCGCTGCGCGAGATCCGGGCCCTCTCGCCCGACGCCTACGCCGCCGTGGCGCGCGGCCTGACGGCGGCCGAGTCCGACACCGGAAACGGGGGCGGGGCGCTGCTCATCGGCCAGGATTTCATCTCGGCGCCGAGGATCAGCTTCGATTACGCGGTGATGGAGAAGACCACCGCCGCCGCCGTGCTGCCGGTCGATTTCGCCTGGTCCGACATCGGCGACTGGCGCGAGGTCTGGAGCCTCACGCCCCGCGACGCGACTGGCACCGGGCACGAAGGTCCCGTGGTGGCGCGGGATACGCGCGACAGCTACATCCGCGCCGGCGGCGAACGGCTGGTCTGCGCGCTGGGGCTCGAAGGCGTGCTGATCGTCGATACGCCCGACGCGCTGCTGGTCGCCGATCTCGACCGGGCGGAGGAGGTCCGGCACCTCGTCTCCGACCTCGAAGCCGCGGGCCGGCCGGAGAGCACGACGCCGGCGCGGGTCCACCGGCCCTGGGGCTGGTATCAGACCATGGATCTCGGCGAGCGGTTCCGGGTCAAGCGCATCCAGGTCGCCCCGGGCAGGCAGCTCTCGCTCCAGCGTCATCACCACAGGGCCGAGCACTGGGTCGTCGTCCGCGGCACGGCGGAGGTGACGCGCGACCGCGATACGGTGATGGTACGCGAGAACGAGTCGATCTTCCTGCCGATGGGCTGCATGCACCGGCTGCGCAACCCGGGCAAGATCCCGGTCGAGATCATCGAGGTCCAGACCGGCACCTATCTCGAGGAAGATGACATCGTGCGGGTCGAGGACGATTTCGGGCGGGTCCGCGCGGTCTGACACGCCATTGGGAGCGACGGCCACCCGCCGGATGTCACTCCGCGTCGGGCCGCCGTTCGGCCGGACGCGGTTCGATCGGACCCGGCTCGAGCGGCCCCGGTTCGAGCGGTCCCTGTTCGATCGGCCCCTGTTCGATCGGCCCCGCCCGCCGCGCGGACCACTCGCGCCAGCGGCGCCAGCCGATCCAGCCGATGATGCCGAGCACCGCGAGCACGATCAGGATCTTCCCGAGCGGGTCGATCACCGCCGAGACGACATGCCAGTTCGCCTGGAGGATCATGCCGATCGCGAGCAGGAAGCTGATCCAGACGAAGGAACCGATGGCCGAGAGGGTGAGGAAGCGGGTGAGCGGCATCTCGGCGAGCCCGGCCGGAACCGAGATCAGCGTGCGCACGCCGGGCGCCATGCGCCCGAGCAGCACCGCCTGGCCGCCGTGCCGGTCAAACCATTCGATCGCCGCCTGTACATCCTCGACCTTGATCGCCGCGTACTTGCCCCAGCGCGCGGTCAGATGCATGAACCGCTCGCGCCCGACGGCGCGGGCGATGAAATACCAGGGCAGGTTGCCGATGAGCGTGCCGGCGAGCGCGACGAAGAGCACGAGAAAGAGGCTCATCTGGCCCGAGCCGACCGAGATGCCGGCGACCGGCATGATGATCTCGGAGGGGATCGGCGGGAACAGGTTTTCCGCCATCATCAGGAAGAAGATGCCGACATAGCCGAAAGCGCCGACGACATCGTTGATCCACTGCTCCATCGGCTTCACCTCCTTCGACACGACGCGCCTCCCCTAGCACCGCGATCTGGCGGTGAACAGGAGCCTTCGCAACCGCGGCAAAGGCGCGGGAGGCCTCAGACGCCGCGGGCCTTGGCCGCGTTCCAGAGCGCATCCATCTCGGCGAGGTCGCTTTGGGCCGGATTCCGGCCCGTCTCGGCCAGCGCGGCCTCGATCGCATGGAACCGGCGGGTGAATTTCGCATTGGCCGCGCGCAGCGACGCCTCGGGATCGATGCCGAGATGGCGCGCGAGATTGGCCATCACAAAGAGGAGATCGCCGTATTCCTCGACCAGCCGGGCGTGATCCTCGCCCGCGTCGCGCGCCTGACGCAGCTCGCGTGATTCCTCGACGATCTTGTCGATCACGCCGCCGGTGTCGGGCCAGTCGAAGCCGACCCGCGCCGCCCGGTTCTGCAGCTTGACCGCCCGCGTCAGCGCCGGAAGCCCCGCCGCGACGCCGTCGAGCGCGCTCGCCGTCTCGGGCTTCCCCGCCCGCTCGGCCGCCTTGATCCGCTCCCAGTCCCGCGTCTGCTGATTGGCGGATTTCTCCCGGCTCTCGTCACCGAAGACATGCGGATGCCGCCGGATCATCTTGTCCGAGATCGCGCGCACGACATCGGCGAAATCGAACGCGCCCCGCTCCTCGGCGAGCCGGGCGTGATAGACCGCCTGGAACAGCAGGTCGCCCAACTCGTCGCGGAGCGAACCCATGTCGTCCTCGGCGATCGCCTCAGCGACCTCATAGGCTTCCTCGATCGTATAGGGCGCGATGGTCGCGAAATCCTGTTCGAGATCCCAGGGACAGCCCCGCCCGGGGTGCCGAAGCTCGGCCATGATCGCGACGAGCCGCGGCACGCCGCCCTCAGGGTCATGGAACAGTGCGTCGTGGGCTGCGTCGGCCGGCAGGTCCGTAGCGGCGGGAATGGTGCGATCCTCTGGCATGGCGCGAAACCTACCGGATCGTGTCGGGAGCGGGAAGGGGCGTCGGCCCCTGATCGCGTGTCAGGTTCCCGCCTTCTGGAGGCGGTCATGGACCTCCTGATCGATCTCGCGAGCTCTGAGGAGCGCCGGCCGGGCGCGGAGCCGCTTCAGATAGGCTCCGAGGCCGGGAATGTCGGCGAAGTGATCGGAGGCCCACATCGTGAAATAGTCGAGCGCGCCGCCGGTGATGATGTCGGCGCCGCTGAACTGGTCGCCTAGGAGCCAGGGGCCCCGCGCGAGACCGACGCCGAGCGCGTGTTTCACCGAGGCGAAATCGCCCCAGCCGGCCTGCGCCGGATCGACCTCGGTCTTCTTCATCAGATCCATGAAGGCCGGTTCCATGACCGCCGTGCCGAAACTCAGCCAGCGGTAATAGTCTGCCCGCGCCGATGTCGCGAGCCTCGGGGCCAGACCCGCCTCCGGAAAGACATCGCAGAGATGGGCGGTGATGGCGGCCGATTCCCAGATCGGATAGCCGTCGATGGTGACGATCGGGACCTTGCCCATCGGATTGAGCGCGAGGATCTCGGCGTCCTTCTGGTCGTTCGGGCTGAGATCGATGACGTGAAGCTCATAGGCGATGCCCAGTTCTTCAAGCAGCCAGAGGGCGCGACTCGCCCGGCTGCGCGGGGCGAAGTAGAGTGTGACGGCGGGTGATCGGTCGGTTGATCTGGCGGGCATGGCACTCCCTCATCCGTTGCCGGAAGGAAACGCGATGCGGCCCGGAAGGTTCGGGCGCGCGGCGAATGTTCTCCGCGCGCCCCGCCTGTCAGTAGTCGTCCTCGAGCAGCGCCTTCCAGATGATGGCGCCGATCGCGGCGCCGACTAGTGGCGCGACCCAGAAGAGCCAGAGCTGCGATACCGCGCCGGTCTCGGCGAAGAAGGCGACAGCCGTGGAACGGGCCGGGTTCACCGAGGTGTTGGTGACGGGGATCGAGACGAGGTGGATCAGCGTCAGCGTCAGGCCGATCGCGAGGCCGCCGAAGCCCGCCGCCGCCTTCGGCGCGGTCGCGCCGAGGATCATGATCACGAAGATCGCCGTCAGCACCGCTTCGGCAAGGAACCCGGCGACGAGCCCGTATCCGCCCGGCGAATTGGCGCCATAGCCGTTCGAGGCGAAGCCACCCGGCGTCCATTCGGGCTGGCCCGAGGCGATCACGTAAAGGATGGTCGCGGCGATCAGACCGCCGACGACCTGCGCGATCCAGTAGGGGATCAGCTCGCCCCATTCGAACCGGCCGCCGATCGCGAGGCCGAGCGACACGGCGGGGTTGAAATGGCCGCCGGAGATCGGGCCGAGCGCATAGGCGCCGGTGACCACGGTCAGGCCGAAGGCGAGGGCGACGCCGAGAAAGCCGATGCCGAGTTCGGGAAAGCCCGCCGCGAGCACGGCGCTGCCGCAGCCGCCGAAGACGAGCCAGAACGTACCGACCAGCTCCGCGGCCAATTTCTTCATCATGGGGAATCTGTCCTTCGTTGTTGCGCGATCAATTCGCGAGTCGCGCCAAGGTGCTATCGCCGTTCGCGCGGTTCGAATCCACCACCGTGACGGGTCAGGGTTATCCGCCCGAAAATGCGCGGCGCGCGCAGTTCTAACCGTTCGCCCGCGGTCGTTCCAGTCTGCCCGTTCCAGTCTCCGGAAGGTTGGGCGGCGGGTTTTCGCCGATCGGGCGGCGCAGGAAAGCTGGCCGAGCGGCGCCGGCTCTTCGCGCAAGGTCCCCGAGGGACGCTTCGGCACGCCGCGGGTTCTCCGATCCGTCAGGACCCCTTGGAGCAGCGGCGCGCAGCCCCGTGTCGGCCGCGACGATTCCCCGCGAGGTCGGCTCAGGTTCCGGCGGCCATGCCGGCCGGGATCGGTTCCGGCCCGGGCAGGCCGGTCGCGTAGCCCTGCGCATGGGTGAAGCCCATGGCGCGCACCTCGTCGATCTGCTCGGGCCGCTCGACGCCCTCGGCGGTCACGTGGACGCCGTTCGCCCGGGCCTGGTCGATGATCGCACGGATGAGCCCCGCCGTGGTGGGATTGGCGAGATCGCCGACGAAGCTCTTGTCGAGCTTGATGCGGTGATGCGGCAGGCGCGCCAGATAGGCGAGGGCGGAATAGCCGGTGCCGAAGTCGTCGAGCGCGATCCGGATGCCGCGTGCGATCAGGGCGCGAAGCTGGCCCGTCGTCTCGGGATTGTCGCGCATCAGCACCGTCTCGGTGATTTCGAGTTCCAGCCGCTCGGCGGGGAAGCCGGTCTCGCTCAGCGCCTCCTCGACCTGGGCGATGAAGCCGCGCTGGTGGAACTGCGAGGCCGAGATGTTGACCGCCAGCGTGATCGGCGCCGACCAGTCGAGCGCGGCGCGGCAGGCGGTGCGCAGCGCCCAGAGGCCGAGCGGCAGGATCAGGCCGGTCGATTCGGCAAGTGGAATGAAGGTTGTCGGCCGGATCTCGCCCCGCGTCGGGTGGTCCCAGCGCATCAGCGCCTCGGCCCCGGCGACGCTGCCGTCGCCGAGATCGACGAAGGGCTGATAGTCGAGACGCATCTGGCCGTTGGCGGGGGCGCTCGCGAGATCGATCTCGAGCTGGCTCGCTTCCAGTATCGCGGGGTCGAGCGCGGCTTCATGCACCGCGACCCCGCCCCGGCGTTCGGTCTTTGCCCGGCGCATCGCGCTGTCGGCGCGCAGCAGCAGGGTCGGCGCGGCGGCGGAGGAGGAGCCGGTCGCGACGACCCCGATGCTCGCCCTGAGCTCCAACTGGCGGCCGGCGAGGTCGATCGGCTGGCGGATCACCTTCAGGAGGCGCGCGGCGAGCCGGTCGACGGGAAGCGCGTCGGACCGGACGATGACGAGGAACCGGTCGCCCTCCAGCCGCGAGAGCCGGTCGCCGGGCGCGAGCGCCCGTTCGAGCCGCGCCGCGGTGACGGCGAGGAGCGCGTCTCCGGCGGCGAGGCCCAGCGCCTCGTTGATCGAGCGGAATCGGTCGAGACCGATCATGAGCAGGAGCGGGGCCGGGGTCCTGGCGATCTCGGCGGCGCGGAGCGCGGCGGCGATGATCCGGTGCGCGGCGACGCGCGGCAGGATCGCACCCTGGACCGGGCGCTCGGCCGGTGGCGCGGGCTGCCTGGCCGAGGGAACTTCGGGGGTGTCGAGGATCGGTGCGAGGATCAACGCCGCGTCGTCCAGCGCGGCGGCGAGCGCGCGGGTGAGGCGGCGCGCGCGCCGGTCGTGGGCGATGAGAGCCCAGGGCGGAGTGAGCGGCCAGACGGCGGCGAAGCCCGGCGGCAGGCCAAGCCCGCGCGGGTCGACAGCGCCGGCGGTGACGGGGCCCTCGCCGCCGGGCAGGCTCCCGGCCGGCCAGAGCCGCGCCATGGCAGGGGTCGCCGCGACCAGCGTCGGGGAGCCTCCGTCGCAGCGCAGGAGGCCGAGCGCGGCGAGCTTCAGTCGCGAATCGAGCATCCTGAAAACGGCGGCGAGAAATCTCGGGTCGGGTTCGGTCGGCATGGGCCAAAGCCTTCTTCCGAGGGACCGCGCCTGGCGCCGTCCGGATCAAAATACAACCTTAGGTAGCACAGTCGTGACCGGGCTGGCCACCCCCGGAACGTCCGTCGCGATCGCGCCTCCGGTCGTTCCTTCGGGCCGCGCGCCCCGGTCGCCCCCGCCCGCGGTGCCACCGGGCGACCCCGTCGCAGCCCCGTGAATGCGCCACGTCGCCGCGATGGGGGAATTGGTCGTTTTCGGCGCGCGTGAGTCCTGTCCGCTCTGGCAGATTGGGCACGCTTGGACGTGAACCGCTTCGCAGCGGGGACCGGAGCGCGGCTCCCCGCATCCCACGCGGAGGGCCGTGACCGGACGCACCGGCTCGGGACCAAATGGCCCCGTGCGCGGGCCGCCCGAGAGCCTGGAATCCAGAGCCGCGGGGGGCGGTACCCCCAGGCGGTGGAAGTTTGAACGCGTGTTCTCGTAGGGATGCGGAGTTGAGATGACTGTGCGAAACGACATGCTGGCGCGGCTCGAAGCGCGGAGGCCGGGGTTCAGCCTCGATCGCGAATTCTATCGTGACGAGGCGTATTTCCAGCTCGATCTTGAGAACATCTGGTACCGCGACTGGCTCTTCGTCGCGCATGACTGCGAGCTGCCGGCGGCGGGCAATTTCCTCACCGTCACGGTCGGTGAGTATCCGGTGGTCCTGGTCCGCGACCGGCAGGGCGGGCTCCGGGCGTTCCACAACGTCTGCCGTCACCGGGGTTCCCGGGTCTGCCTGACCGAGAAGGGCCGGACCGCCAAGCTCGTCTGCCCCTATCACCAGTGGACCTACGACCTCGACGGCCAGCTGATCTTCGCGCGGCAGATGGGCGAGGATTTCGACCCGAAGCAGTTCGGCCTGCGGCCCGTCGCCTGCGAATCGGTCTCGGGCTACATCTTCATCTCGCTCGCCGACCAGCCCGAGGATTTCGCGCCGATGCGCGCGCGGCTCGAACCCTATTTCGCGCCGCACCGGCTCGGCGAGTCCAAGGTCGCCTTCGAGAGCACGATCATCGAGAAGGGCAACTGGAAGCTCGTCTGGGAGAACAACCGCGAGTGCTATCACTGCGCCGCGAACCATCCCGAGCTTTGCAAGACCTATCCCGAGACGCCGCGGATCACCAATGTCGATGGCGTCGGCGACGATCCCGACTTCCAGAAGCTCTGGGCCGACACGGCGGCGCGCGGGCTGATGAACGAATTCGAGATGACGCCGGACGGTCAGGCCCGGGTCGTGCGCGTGCCGCTGCTGCGCGACGCCGAGAGCTACACGATGACCGGCCGCAGGGCCGTCGCGCGAGAGCTCAGCGACGACGTTCCCGGCGCGGGGATCGGCGCGCTCCTGATGTTCCACTATCCGTCGAGCTGGAACCACGTGATGATCGACCACGCGGTCACCTTCCGCGTGCTGCCGCTCACGCCGCTGACGACCGCCGTCACGACGAAATGGCTCGTGCACAAGGACGCCGTCGAAGGTGTCGACTACGACCTGGAGACGCTGACCCACGTCTGGACCGAGACGAACCAGCAGGACCGCCGCATCGTCGAGGACAATGCCTCGGGCGTCGCCTCGCCGGCCTATCTGCCGGGACCCTATTCGGAGTTCCACGAAGGCGGCGTGATGCAGTTTGTCGACTGGTACGCGCGCACGATCGAGGAGCGGCTGCGCGGCGATGACCGGCCGGCGCTGCGCTCGGTGGGCTGACATTTCCCGGAAAAGAGCCTCGAATCCATGAACGCCCTTCTCGAAATGCCGCGTCCCTGGGACGCGGCGCGTCAGCCGCTCGAATGCGTCGATGTGCGTGTCGAGACCGCCGACGTGCGCACCTTCACCTTCCGCGCCGGGCCGGGCACCATGTTCCGCTACCGGCCAGGACAGTTCATCACGCTCTATATCCCGGTGGAGGACGCGCCGGTCTACCGCAGCTATACGCTGTCCTCGACCCCCTCGCGGCCCTTCGCGGTTTCCGTGACCGTCAAGGCGCAGGCCGACAGCATCGGCACGCGCTGGCTCTTCGACAACGTGACCCCCGGCGTGACGCTGCACGCGGTCGGGCCGATGGGGAATTTCCATCTCCCCGATCCGCCGGATGAACCGCTGCTCCTGCTCTCGGCGGGGTCGGGCATCACGCCGATGATGTCGATGCTGCGCTGGTGCCAGGACTGCGCTCCGGGAACGGACATAACCTTCGTCCAATGCGCCCGGACGCCGGAGGACCTGATGTTCCTCGACGAGCTGGCGCTGATGATGCGCGGGATGCCGCGGCTCCGCGTCGTCTCGGTGGTCGCGCGAGGCACGGTGGAACCGCCGTTCCTGTCCGGCCGGATGGACATGGCGCTCATGGGGATCGCCGCGCCCGATTTCGCCGCGCGCCGGGTCTATTGCTGCGGACCGGACGGGTTCATGGCGGCGATGCGCGAGGGGCTGATCGCCGGCGGTCTCGATCCGGAGCATTACGCGCAGGAGAGCTTCGGCGCGCCCGAGGTCGAGGCCGCTCCGATCACCGAGGGCGGCGCCGCGATCCGCTTCTCCACCTCCGGCATCGAGACGCTCGGCGACAGCAGCCAGACGCTGCTAGAGATCGCGCGGGCGGCGGGCGTCGCCATCCCTTCGGCCTGCGGCATGGGGCTCTGCGGCACCTGCAAGGTGCGCGCGAGCGGCCCGGTCGAGATGGAGCATCAGGGCGGGATCTTCGACGACGAGATCGCCGAGGGCTACATCCTCGCCTGCTGCTCCCGGCCACAGGGCGCGGTGGACGTGGAAGCCTGAGGCCGCCTCGCGGCGCCGACTCGTCTTGCCCGTGCCGGAAAGAGGTGTGTATACGCCTGTATATACGTTCTGACTGGAGTGGACACGATGATGGAGACGAGGGTTCGGAAGGTCGGCAATTCCGCCGTCATGACGCTGACGTCGGAAATGCTCGCCATTCTCGATGTGAAGGAGGGCGATTCCCTCTACGTCGTCCGGACCGACGACGGCGGCCTCAAGATCCTCGCGCATGATCCCGCGGTGATCGCCGCGCTGGAGGCGGCGGAGATCGTCATGGACGAGAACCGGGATCTGCTGGCGGCCCTGGCATGAACGAGCCGCGATGGGTGCCGCTCGCCGCCGTCGTCATCCTGCATGATCGGCAGATCGCGCGTCACGGCGGGAGCGCCGGGCTGCGCGACCATGCCCTGCTGGAGATGGGCTGTGCGCGGCCGATGAACCTCTTCGCCTATGGCAGCCCCGAAGTCGAGGATCTCGCGGCGGGCTATGCCTTCGGACTGGCCAAGGCGCATGCCTTCGTCGACGGCAACAAGCGCGCGGCGCTGGTGACGTCGCTCACCTTCCTTCGGCTGCACGGCTACGGTTTCCGGCCAGAGACGGGGGAGGGTCTGCGCATGGTCGAGGGTCTCGGCGCGGGTGATGTAGGCGAGAGGGATTTCGCACAGTGGCTCGGGCGGGGGATGAAGGCGCTCGCCTGAGCCGGGATCGCCCGGCGCCCGCGTCGATCACGCGGGCGCCGAAGCCACCTTACTCCGCCGCTTCGACCTTCGGGCCGGGGATGTAGTTCAGGATCGGGCCGAGCCAGCGTTCGACCTCGGCCACCGCCATCCCCTTGCGCCGGGCGTAGTCCTCGACCTGGTCCCGCTCCACATTCGCCACCCCGAAATAGTAGCTGTCGGGATGCGCGAGGTAGAGGCCCGAGACCGAGGAGCCCGGCCACATCGCATAGCTCTCCGTCAGTTCCACCCCGGTCGCCGCCGTCGCATCGAGCAGGCGGAACAGCGTCGCCTTCTCGGTATGGTCGGGCTGCGCCGGATAGCCGGGCGCGGGGCGGATGCCGCGGTAGGATTCCGAGATCAGCTCCTCGCCGCTCAGCTTCTCCTCCGCCGCGTAGCCCCAGAGCTCCTTGCGGACATATTCATGCATCCGCTCGGCGACGGCCTCGGCGAAACGGTCGGCGAGCGCCTTGACGAGGATCGAGGAATAATCGTCGTTGCGGCGCTCGAAATTCTCGGCGATCGCCGATTCCTCGTCACCCGCCGTCACCACGAAACCGCCGATGTAATCGGCCGTGCCCTCGGGCGCCATGAAGTCGGAGAGCGCGACATTCGGCTGGCCGACACGCTTCGCCCGCTGCTGGCGGAGCGTGAAGAAGGTGGCGAGGTCCTCCGAGCGGCTGTCATCGGTAAAGAGCCGGATGTCGTCGCCGACGGCGTTCGCGGGCCAGAAGCCCACCACGGCCTTCGGCGCGAACCATTTCTCGTCGATGATCCGGCGCAACATCGCCTGCGCGTCGTCATAGAGCGCGCGCGCCGCCTCGCCCTGCGCCGCGTCCTCGAGGATCGCCGGGAAGCGGCCCTTCATCTCCCAGGTCTGGAAGAACGGCGTCCAGTCGAAGTAGCTGGCAAGCTCCTCGAGATCCCAGCTCTCGAAGACCCGCGTGCCGAGGAAGCTCGGCTTGGTCGGAACGTAGCCGTCGAAATTCGCCCGGAACGGATTGGCCCGCGCGCGTTCCAGCGGCAGGCGCTGCTTCTCGCGCTCGGCCCTGGCATGGTTCTCGGCGACCTTGGCGTATTCGGCCTGGGTCGTCTCGACGTATTTTGGCTTCAGTTCCGGCGAGAGCAACTGCGTCACCACGCCGACCGCCCGGCTCGCGTCGGTCACATAGATCGCCTGGCCGCGGTCGTAGCGCGGGTGGATCTTGACTGCGGTATGCACCCGGCTCGTCGTCGCGCCGCCGATCAGGAGCGGAATGTCGAAACCCTCGCGCTCCATTTCGGCTGCGACATGCGCCATCTCGTCGAGCGAGGGGGTGATGAGGCCCGAAAGGCCGATGATATCGACCTTCTCGTCGCGCGCGACCTCGAGGATGCGCGCCGAGGGCACCATGACGCCGAGATCCAGGATCTCGTAATTGTTGCAGGCGAGCACGACGCCGACGATGTTCTTGCCGATGTCATGCACATCGCCCTTCACCGTCGCCATCAGGATCTTGCCCGCCGAACGCCGCTCCTCGCCGCCGTTCGCTTCCTTCTCCGCCTCCATGTAGGGGAGCAGGACCGCGACCGCCTGTTTCATCACCCGCGCCGATTTCACCACCTGCGGCAGGAACATCTTGCCGGCGCCGAAGAGGTCGCCGACGACGTTCATCCCGGCCATCAGCGGGCCTTCGATCACATGCAGCGGCCGCGCCGCCGCCTGACGCGCTTCCTCGGTATCGTCCTCGATGAATTCGGTGATGCCGTTGACGAGCGCGTGCTCAAGCCGCTTCTCGACCGACCAGTCGCGCCAGGCGAGATCGCGCTCCTTCGCGGGACCGCCGCCCGTGCCCTTGAACCGCTCGGCGAGCGCGAGCAGCCGTTCGGTCGGGGTGCCCTCGCCCTTGGGCACCCGGTTCAGCACCACGTCCTCGCAGGCCTCGCGCAGTTCCGGGTCGATCGATTCGTAGACCGCGAGCTGGCCCGCGTTCACGATCCCCATGTCCATCCCGGCGCCGATCGCGTGATAGAGGAAGACCGCGTGCATCGCCTCGCGCACCGGCTCGTTGCCGCGAAAGGAGAAGGAGAGGTTCGAAACGCCGCCCGAGACATGGACATGGGGCAGGGTGGCGATGATCTCCCGCGTCGCCTCGATGAAATCGACGCCGTAGTTGTCATGCTCCTCGATTCCCGTCGCCACCGCGAAGATGTTCGGGTCGAAGATGATGTCCTCGGGCGGGAAGCCGACCTCCTCGGTCAGGATGCGGTAGGCGCGGGCGCAGATCTCGACCTTGCGCGCCTTGGTATCCGCCTGACCCTGCTCGTCGAAGGCCATCACGACGACCGCGGCGCCATAGGCGCGGCAGAGCCGGGCGTGATGCAGGAAGGCTTCCTCGCCCTCCTTGAGCGAGATCGAATTGACGATCGGCTTGCCCTGGACGCATTTGAGCCCCGCCTCGATCACCTCCCATTTCGAGGAGTCGATCATGAGCGGGACGCGCGCGATATCGGGTTCGGAGGCGATGAGGTTCACGAACTCGACCATCGCCCGCTCGGAATCGATGAGCCCCTCGTCCATGTTGACGTCGATCACCTGCGCGCCGTTCTCGACCTGATCGCGCGCGACGATGAGCGCGGTGGCGTAGTCGCCGGCGGTGATGAGCTTGCGGAACTTCGCGGAGCCCGTGACATTGGTGCGCTCGCCGACGTTGACGAAGGGGATCTCCGCCGTCTTGATGAAGGGCTCGAGCCCCGAGAGCCGCGTCAGCGGCGCATGTTCGGGCGGCACCCGCGGCGGGTATTTCGCCACCGCCTCGGCGATCGCGCGGATATGTTCCGGACTCGTGCCGCAGCAGCCGCCGACGATGTTGACCAGCCCCTCGGCCGCGAATTCCGCGACCTGCGCGGCCATGAATTCCGGGCTCTCGTCATACTGGCCCATCTCGTTGGGCAGGCCCGCGTTCGGATAGGCGCAGACGAAGGTATCCGCCACGCCCGCGATCTCCGCGAGATGCGCGCGCATCTCGGCGGCGCCGAGCGCGCAGTTGAGGCCGATGGTGAACGGGTCCGCGTGGCGCACCGAATGCCAGAAGGCGGTCGGCGTCTGGCCCGAGAGCGTGCGGCCCGAGCGGTCGGTGATCGTGCCCGAGATCATCACCGGCAGGCGGATGCCCTTCTCGATGAACACTTCCTCGCAGGCGAAGATCGCGGCCTTGGCGTTCAGCGTATCGAAGATCGTCTCGATCAGGATCAGATCCGCGCCGCCGTCGATCAGCCCCCGCAACTGCTCGGCATAGGCGAGGCGGAGGTCGTCGAAGGTGACCGCGCGATAGCCGGGGTTGTTCACATCCGGGCTGATCGAGGCGGTCCGGTTCGTCGGCCCGAGCGCGCCGGCGACGAAGCGCGGTTTCCCGTCCTCGGCCGTCGCGCGGTCGAGCGCCTGACGCACCAGCCGGGCGCCGTGGAAGTTCAGATCATGGACCTTGTCCTGCATCCCGTAATCGGCCTGCGCGATCGAGGTCGAGGAGAAGGTGTTGGTCTCGACGATATCCGCGCCCGCCTTCGCATAGCGGTAGTGGATCTCCTCGATCGCCTCCGGCTGGGTCAGGATCAGGAGGTCGTTGTTGCCCTGCTGCGGATGGCCGTGGCAGGCACAGGCGCCGTGCCCGGTGAAATCGTCCTCGCCGAAGCCGAGCTGCTGGATCTGCGTGCCCATCGCGCCGTCGAGCACGAGGATACGCTCGCGAACCAGGGCTGCGAGCTGATCGAAGACCGGTGAACGGACCGGTCGGGTATGCTGGGAAGCGGTTGGGGAGGGCATCGGTTTATCCTGCGTGCAGGTGGGAGGAACCCCACAATGAAAGGGCCGGCTGTCGGGCCGGCGCGCGAGTCTACTCTTTCGCGCGCCCGCCATGAAGGGGCGATTCACGCCCTCGCCATGAAGGGGCGATTCACTCCCTCGCGAGCCGGAGTGATGGCAGATTGGCGCGCGCGGGTGCGCCGTCAAGCGCATGGGTCCGGTCTGGTAAAGCCGCGCGTCGGTCCGGCGCCGGCACGGAGGGGCGGCTTTCCCCTTTCCGTGCGGGCGCACGCTTTTCATCGCCGGGACTCCGGAGCCCCGGGGCTTCCATGCCCGGGGCGCCCGTTATATGGTCGCGCCGGTCGAATTTCGTTTAGCGAGTAACCCGTATGACCGACGTCCCGATGACCGGCGCCGCCGTTCCCGAACATGGCGCGCGATCGGAGCCCGGAAGCGGCCGCGCCGGGGTCGCCTTCCGGTATCGCCCCGAAGTGGATGGGCTGCGCGCCCTTGCGATCCTGCCCGTCGTCCTGTTTCACGCGGGCTACGGCTTCTTCTCCGGCGGTTTCGTCGGCGTCGATGTCTTCTTCGTCATCTCCGGCTATCTCATCACCTCGCTGGTGATGCGCGACATCGCGGAGGACCGTTTCTCGATCCTCGGCTTCTACGAGCGTCGCGCACGCCGCATCCTGCCGGCGATGGTCTTCGTCGTGCTGGCCTGCGTTCCGCTCGCCGCAATCTTCCTCCTGCCCTCGTCGCTCGCCGAATTCGGCCAGAGCATCACCGCGACGATGCTCTTCTACGCGAACCATTTCTTCCTCGAACAGGTCGATTATTTCGCGCCGCGCGCCGAACTGATGCCGCTTCTCCACATGTGGAGCCTCGCGGTCGAGGAGCAGTACTATCTCTTCGTGCCGCCGCTCATGTGGCTGATCTGGCGCTTCGGCGCGCGCCAGCGGATCATGCTGGCGATCTTCGTCGTCGCCACCGTGCTCAGCGTGATCGGAACCTCGCTCGTCGTCCAGCGCTGGTCCGGCGTCGCCTTCTTCACCTTCCCGACGCGCGCGTTCGAGCTCGGGATCGGCTCGATCCTCGCGCTGATCCTGCGCGAGCGCGGGTTGCCGAGCACGGCGGCGAACGGCGCGCTTTCGCTGCTCGGCGTGGCGCTCATCCTCGGCTCGGTGGTGCTGATCCCCGAGAACGCGCCAATGCCGTCCTGGCTCTCGCTCGTGCCCTGCCTCGGCACGGCGCTGGTGATCGCCTTCGCGACCGAGGGCACCTGGGCGCGGGCCGTGCTCGCCTCGCGGCCGCTGGTCGCGATCGGGCTCATCAGCTTCAGCTTCTATCTCTGGCACCAGCCGCTCTTCGCCTTCGCCCGCTCGGCCGTTGCGCATCCCTCGCCCTGGCTCATGGGCGGGCTCGGCCTGCTCGCGGCGCTGCTCGCCGCGGTGAGCTGGAAGTTCGTGGAACAGCCGGCGCGGCATGCGCGGATGCCCCGGGGGCGGCTCCTGACCTGGGCCGTGGTCGCGCTCCTCGCCACCGCCGCCCTCGGCCAGATCGTCGCGCGGCAGGCGGAGCGCCTCCACCCGCTCGCGGCGGAGGATACGCAGCTCGATGTCTCCTTCGCCGACCGTGGCGTCTACGTGCGCACGCGCTACAACGCGCTGCCGACCGATTTCTCCGCCGCCGCGCCCGACCAGCCGAAGCTGTTCATCATCGGCGACAGTTTCTCGCAGGATTTCTGGAACATGTCGGTCGAGAACGGCGCCTTCCGGGGCTGGGCGGTCGCGACGCGCTACATCCCGACGGTCTGCCAGACCTATTTCGGTGACGAGAACGTCGAGCGCTTCATCGAGCCGACGCAGCATCGCCGGTGCGGCTACTACCGCCGGACCGGGCCCTTCCTGGAGGCGGCGCGGGAGGCGGATGTCGTCGTCTTCGTGAGCGCCGGCGTGACCTGGGCGACGGAGCGGCTCGCGGCCAGCATCGCGGCGCTCGATCTGCCGGCGGATCAGAAGCACATCGTCGTCGGCGCCAAGAGTTTCGGCGACATCTTCCTGCCGGGATATGTCGGCGATACGGCGGCGGAGCGCGCGGCGGTCCGCGTGACGCCCGAGGCGGGCGAGGTTGGCGCCAATCAGCCGCTGCGCGAGGCCTTCGGGCCCGAAACCTTCGTCGATCTCCAGTCGATGCTCTGCCCCGAAGGGTCCTGCGCGCTCTTCACGCCCGACGGGGAACTCATCAGCCACGACGGCCGGCATCTCACCGAGACTGGCGCCAGGGTGGTCGGCGAGGTTCTCTACCGAAGCCCGCTGCTCAGCCCGTATCTCCGGCCCGCCGACTGAACGGCGTCCCCTGAGCGAGACTCCGCCGCTTCAAGCGGCGGGGAGGCAACCTATATTCCTCCGTGGCGCTTACCGGCGAGACGGGCGGGGAAGAGGGGCGCGGGAGGACAGGCATGGAGCGGGAGCAGGCTCAGGCGCGGGAAGAGGCGGGGGAACAGGCGCGGGAAGAGGCGGGGGACCGGGTCGCGCGCGCCCGGCTGGAAGCGGAGACGCGCAAGGCGGTGGTGGCCGCGTCCCGCGCCTATTTCGACGCGCGAAGGGCGAAGGTCGACCCCTTCGTGGACAAGTGGTTCTCGGTCGGCGGAACCCTGAAGCTGCACCGGCACGCGGTCGGCTGGGACATCGCCCGCGCGCCGGCGAATCTCGGTCTCGGCCTCGTGCATTTCGGCAGCCGCGTCGGCGCCAGCGCCGCGCGGCTCGTGGGCGCGAAACAGGCCGCCGACTGGCTCGGCTCGCGCCAGCTCCTGCTCGAGACCGATGTGATGCGCGAGGTGGAACGGCTCGTCACCACCGAACTGCTCGAACTCCCGGACCCGAGCGCGCCAAAACATGACGCGCTCGCCGAGGCGATCCTCGCCGATCCGAAGGTGCGCGAGCTCATCCTGGAGACGCCGGGCCAGGACATCTCCGGAAGCCTCGCGGAATATGTCGGATCACGGGCGGCGGTCGGCGAGATCACCACGACGCTCGCGACCCTGACCGCGGGCGCGGCGACGCTCAACAAGCTGACGCCCGGCGCGCTGGCGCTCGGCCCCGCGCTCGCCGGCGCGATGGCGCAGAGCGCGGCGATCGCGGCTTTCCCGCTCGGCGCGACGGCCGGCTCGCTCTGGTACGGCATGTTCCCGGCCTCCGCCTCCGGCGCCGCGGTCGCGACCACGACGGCGGGACTCATGCTCTCGGCCTCGGTTCTCGCCGCCTTCGCCGGCGTGATCGCCGACCCCGTGCAGCGCGGCCTCGGCGTCCACCGCCGCCGGCTCCTGAAGCTCATCGACGCGCTGGAGCGCCAGTTCGTTGGCGGCGAGGGCGGCGGCTTCGCCGCGCGCGAGCACTACGTCGCACGCATCCTCGACCTCGTGGACGCGGGCACGGTGGCGGCGCGAGCGCTCCGGGGCGGTTAGGGCGTCCGGCCGATCAGGGTTCGGGAGCGCCGCCGGTTCCCGCTGACACGGGGACGCGGGCGGCCGGGGTCCGGCCCCGCGGACCCCGGGCAGCGTCGCGCATGATCGCCGGCTACCCGATGCGGTCGGGGTGCCGGTCCGGAACCGCCGCATCCGGCGCGCGGCCGTCCCGCGGGCCGGACCCCACCCATTCGGAGCCCAGAGGGGCGGCGTTGGGAACATCCGGAACGCAGCCGTCTCTGATCGACGGGCGGGCTTGGCTCGACACGACCGAGTACGGAGGCACATCCTCCGCGACGAAGGTTCCGCCGATGATCCGGGAGCCGCGGCCGATCGTGATTCCACCGACGATGATCGCATTCGGCCCCACCCAGACCTCGTCCTCGATGACCGGATAGGTGGTGCGGCGCTCGCCGGAGGCCGAGATGCCGTCGCGCTGGCCGATGGTGACGCCGTGAAAGAGGGTGACGTTGGCGCCGATCACCGCGCCCGGGCTGACGACGAGACCCCAGCCGTGCGTCAGCGCGAGCCCGGGACCGATTCGCGTGCGCCACGAAAGATCCATGGCGGCCGAATGCGTGGCGAAGCGGTGGAGCGCCTGACAGAGCGGCAGGAGCGGGCGCCCCGGCGGCCCGGCCGCGGCCATCCCCTGGCAGAGCCTGAGCGTGACGATCACGCGGAAAGTCCGGTTGGTGAGCGCATGTCGGAGAAGGAGACCCCAGCCGAAGCGTCCCGCGAGGCGATGCGTGTCTGATCTGAGAGCAGTGAAGGGCCGCATGACGTGAATGAACGTGGTGCTTTGAACCGGCGGGAAGGATGACACAGGGCGAAGCCGCAACCTCGGCGACTTCTCCGGAACCTTCAAGGGTGATCGGAATGTAACCCTGACAGACCGGGCCGTCGGCTTCGGATCGGGAAGCCTATGCGCGGGAGGGCGACAGCTTCAGCGCAAGGGAGCCGTCGGACAAACGACCGCGGTCCTGTTCCGGTCATCGCGCTATCCCGGCCCCCGGTCGCGGGCGATCAGCCGGTAGCTCGCGCCCGGGTGGACGAGGCGGGCCTGGGTGACGGGGTCGTCGCCGAGCCAGGTGCGCCGGGTGACGACGAAGACCGGGGCGCCTTCCGCGATGCCGAGCCGGCGGGCTTCCTCGGCGCTCGCGGGCTCGGCCGAGAGCGCCTGGGTCGCGCGGCTGAACGGGATCGCGTCCACCAGCCATTCGTTGGGTCCGCGGTCGCGGAAATCCTGCCGTTCCGCCGCCGGCACGGTCGCGAGGTTGATGAGCCGATCCTCGAACTGCCAGGGCGCGCCCTCGGCCGTGTGCAGGCATTTCACGCGGAGCGCCGCGCCGGGGCCGATCAGCGCGCGGACGAGCGGACCGGGTTTCGCCAGCATCTCGCGTTCGATCAGCCGATAGGCGTAGACGCGGCCCTCGTCCTCGATCTCGCGCCGGACCAAGGGGATGCTGAGCACCGCCTCGCGCGACTGGCGCTCGGCGACCCGGCTGCCGGCGCGGCGGCGGCGTTCGATCAGCCCCTCCTTGACCAGTTCGCCGAGCGCGCGCGCGACCGTCGGCCGCGTCACCTCGAACTCGCGGGCGAGATCGACCTCGTTCGGGATCGCGGCCCCCGGCGCCCAGGTACCGGATAGGATGCGGCCGAGCAGTTCGTCGTGGATCGCGCGATGCTTGGCCGTCATGCCGCCTCGAACATCTCAGCGTCGCTCATATCAGCGCGCGGAGCGCCGTCATCGTCCGCCGCCAGTTCTCCTCGACGGTCCCGCGCGCGGAATGGCGCCCCTCGCGCACGACATGGCGTCCCGCCGACCAGACGTCGCGGATCGCGCCGCGCGGTTCGGTGAAGATGAAACCGTCGATCAGCTGGCCATCGTCGAGGCTCATCAGCGACGCGTGCTCGCGGTCGAGCGTCAGCAGGTCGGCCCAGGCCCCGGCGCGGATCTCGCCGGTATCGCGGCCGAGCGCGCGGGCGCCGCCCTGGAGCGCGCCGCGCCAGAGCGCCATGCCGGTCGAGGTGCCCGCGGGCGCCAGCACGTTGCGCGCCCGGTCCCGCAGGCGCTGAGAGTATTCGAGCTGGCGCAGTTCGGCGGCGAGCCCGATCTGGATGTTGCTGTCGGTGCCGAGCCCGAACGAGCCGCCAGAGAGGATGTATTCGGGGCCGTTGAAGATCCCGTCGCCGAGGCTCGCCTCGGTGATCGGACAAAGGCCCGCGACCGCGCCGGAGATGGCGAGCTCGCGCGTCTCGGTCTCGGTCATGTGGGTGGCGTGGATGACGCACCAGCGCGAGTCGAGGCCGATCTCGGAGAGCAGGTAGTCGACGGGCCGCGTCCCGAGCCAGGCTTCGATCCGCGTCACCTCCTCCATCTGCTCGGCGGCGTGGATGTGTCGCGGCCCCGGCACGCCCGAGGCGATCAGCGCGCGCAGATCCTCGGGTGTCGTGGCGCGGAGCGAATGCGGCGCCGAGCCGATCACGCCATCCGGTCCGAGCCGGGGCGCGGCGGAGGCGAGCGTGAGGAACCGGTCGAGGTCGCAGCCGAAGCGGAGCTGGCCCTCGCCGAGCGGCGCGGCCTCGGTCCCGCCATAGGTATAGAGCACTGGCAGGAGCGTGAGGCCGATCCCCGCCGTCGAGGCCGCCGCCGTGATCCGCTCGGACATCTCGGCGATATTGTCATAGGCGCCGCCACCGGGCTGATGGTGCAGGTAGTGGAACTCCGCCACCGCGGCGTATCCGGCTTCGAGCATCTCGACGAAGGCGAAGGCGGCGATCGCCTCGACCTGATCCGGTGTCAGATGGTCGAGGAACTTGTACATGAGCCGGCGCCAGGTCCAGAAACTGTCCGGCGTCGGTCCGCGCCGCTCGGTCATCCCGGCCATGGCGCGCTGGAAGGTATGGCTGTGCAGGTTCGAAGGCGCCGGGATCAGCGCGCGTCCCGCGAGCACGTTATCCCCCGGCCTCGGCGCCGCGTTCAACGCCACCGTGGCGATGCGCCCTTCCTCGAAGACGAGGCGCACGTCGCGCGCCCATCCCTCGGGCATCAGGGCGAGCGGGGCGAACAGCGACTGCGGCACGGGACGGACCCCCGATGTGATTGACTGCCCTCAAATATGCATTTACATATTTCAACCGTCAAGTCGGCACAGCTCTCGAGGGATGCGATGGAAGCGCCGGATATTCTTCTCCGAAACGCGACGATAGCGACCATGGCGGATGGCTACGGCCTGATCGAGGACGGCGCGGTCGCGATTCGCGGCGGCCGGATCGACTGGGTGGGACCGGCCGGGGAGGCGCCGGCGGAGGTCGGCGATCTCGAAAGCCGCGATCTCGGCGGCGCGGTGATCACGCCCGGGCTGATCGACTGCCATACCCATGTCGTCCACGGCGGCGACCGGGCCTCCGAATTCGAGATGCGGCTCAAAGGGGCGAGCTACGAGGAGGTCGCCCGCGCCGGGGGCGGGATCGTCTCGACCGTGCGCGCGACGCGGGCCGCGGACGAGGCGGAGCTTCTGGCCCGGGCGCTGCCCCGCGTCGACGCGCTCATCGCCGAGGGCGTGACCACGATCGAGATAAAGTCGGGCTACGGGCTGGAACGCGAGGCGGAGCTTCGGATGCTGCGCGTCGCGCGCGCGATCGGGCGCGAGCGGGCGATCACGGTCCGCACCAGTTATCTCGGCGCCCATGCCCTGCCGCCGGAATACGAGCTCGACCGCGCGGGCTACCTGCGCGATGTCTGCCTGCCGACCATGGAAGCGGCGGCGAGCGAGGGGCTGATCGACGCGGTTGACGGCTTCTGCGAGGGGATCGCCTTCTCGCCGGACGAGATCGAGCTCATCTTCGAGGAAGCCCACGCGCTCAAGCTGCCGGTGAAGCTTCACGCCGAGCAGTTGTCCAACCTCGGCGGCGCGGCTCTCGCGGCCCGCCACGGGGCGCTCTCGGCGGATCATCTCGAATGGCTCGACGCCGAGGGGGTCGCCGCCATGGCGGAGGCGGGCACCGTGGCGGTGCTGCTGCCCGGCGCCTTCTACGCGCTGCGCGAGACCCAGGCGCCTCCGGTCGCGGAGCTTCGCGCGAAGGGCGTGCCGATGGCGGTCGCGACCGACTGCAACCCGGGCACCTCGCCGCTCACCTCGATCCTGCTCGCGATGAACATGGCCTGCACCTTCTTCCGGCTGACGCCGGAGGAGGCGCTCAGCGGTGTCACCCGGCACGCGGCCCGGGCGCTCGGGCTCGACGACCGGGGCGTCATCGCGCCGGGGATGCGCGCCGATCTCGCGATCTGGGACGCGCGGCATCCGCGCGAGCTTGCCTATCGCATCGGGTTCAACCCGCTCATCGAGCGCATGGTGGGAGCGGAAGCATGATCACGCTGACACCCGGGGCGACCGATCTCGCCGCGCTCCGCGCCATCCTCGACGGGGCTCCCGCCGTGCTCGACCGTGCGAGCCGCCCGGGCGTGGAGGCGGCCGCGGCCAGGATCGCGCAGGCGGCGGCGGGGGAGGCGGCGGTCTATGGCGTCAACACCGGCTTCGGCAAGCTCGCGAGCGTCAAGATCGCGGCGGCGGACACGGCGACCCTGCAGCGCAACCTGATCCTCAGCCATTGCGCCGGGGTCGGCGAGCCGACGCCCGCGAACGTGACCCGGCTCATGATGGCGCTGAAGCTGCTCTCGCTCGGCCGGGGCGCGTCGGGCGTGCGCTGGGAGATCGTCGAACTGATCGAGGGCATGCTCGCGAAGGGCGTCGTGCCCGTCGTCCCGGCGCAGGGCTCGGTCGGCGCCTCCGGCGATCTCGCGCCGCTCGCGCATATGGCGGCGGTCATGATCGGCGAGGGCGAGGCGGTGGTCGCGGGCGAGACCCTGCCGGGTGCCGAGGCGCTGGCGCGCGCGGGGCTCGAACCCGTGGCGCTCGCCGCGAAGGAAGGGCTCGCGCTCATCAACGGCACGCAGTTCTCGACCGCCTGGGCGCTCGCCGGGCTCTTCGGGACCTGGAACGCCGCGCGCAATTCGCTGGTGATCGCGGCGCTCTCGACCGATGCGATCATGGGCTCGACCGCGCCGCTCCGGGCCGAGATCCACGCATTGCGCGGCCATCGCGGCCAGATCGACGCCGCGGAGGTGATGCGCGCGATCATGGCCGGCTCCGAGATCCGCGAGAGCCACCGCGCCGGCGACACGCGCGTGCAGGACCCCTATTGCATCCGTTGCCAGCCGCAGGTGACGGGCGCCGCGATGGACCTGCTGCGCCAGGCGGCCGCGACGCTCGAAATCGAGGCGAACGCGGCGACGGACAATCCGCTGGTGCTCTCCGACGCCATCGTCTCGGGCGGCAACTTCCACGCCGAGCCGGTCGCCTTCGCCGCCGACATGATCGCGCTCGCCGCGGCGGAAGTCGGCGCGATTGCGCAGCGGCGGGTGGCGCTCATGGTCGATCCGACGCTCTCCTATGACCTGCCGCCGTTCCTGACCCGTGAGCCGGGGCTGAACTCGGGCTACATGATCGCCGAGGTCACGACGGCGGCGCTGATGAGCGAGAACAAGCATCTCGCGACGCCCTGCTCGACCGATTCCACGCCGACGAGCGCGAACCAGGAGGACCATGTGTCGATGGCGGCGCATGGCGCGCGCAGGCTCGCCCGGATGGTCGCGAACCTCGATCATATCCTCGGCGTCGAGGCGCTTTGCGCGGCGCAGGGGATCGAGTACCGCGCGCCGCTGACGACGAGCGGCACGCTCGCCCGCGTCATCGCCCGGCTCCGCGACGATGTGCCGAGCCTTGGCGAAGACCGCTACGTCGCGCCGGAGATCGCGACCGCCGCCCGGCTGGTTCGCGACGGCGTGCTGGTCGCCGCGGCCGCCGGCATCGCCTTTCCCGAACTCTGACCCATCCCGAGGTTTCCGAGATGTCCGATCCGCGCAAGAATGCCCGCGTCGTCACGCCCCCGACCGGCACCGAGATCAGTGCGAAAAGCTGGCTGACCGAGGCGCCACTCCGGATGCTGATGAACAACCTCGCCCCCGACGTGGCGGAGAACCCGCATGAGCTGGTCGTCTATGGCGGCATCGGCCGGGCGGCGCGGACCTGGGAGGATTTCGACCGGATCGTCGCCTCGCTCCGCTCGCTCGAAGCCGACGAGACGCTGCTGGTGCAATCGGGCAAGCCGGTCGGGATCTTCCGCACGCATGCCGACGCGCCGCGCGTGCTGATCGCCAACTCCAATCTCGTGCCGCATTGGGCGACCTGGGACCATTTCAACGAGCTCGACCGCAAGGGGCTCATGATGTACGGCCAGATGACCGCCGGCTCCTGGATCTACATCGGCTCGCAGGGGATCGTGCAGGGCACCTTCGAGACCTTCGCCGAGGCCGGGCGCAAGCATTACGGCGGCGATCTGACGGGCAAGTGGATCCTGACCGCGGGGCTCGGCGGCATGGGCGGCGCGCAGCCGCTGGCCGCGGTCTTCGCCGGCGCTTCCTGCCTCGCGGTCGAATGCAACCCGGAGTCGATCGACTTCCGCCTGCGCACGAAGTACCTCGACGAGAAGGCCGGGACGCTCGACGAGGCGCTTGCCATGATCGAGCGCTGGACGGCGGCGGGGGAGGCGAAATCCGTGGGCCTGCTCGGTAACGCCGCCGATATCTTCCCCGAACTCGTGAAACGCGGCGTGCGGCCCGATATCGTCACCGACCAGACCTCGGCGCATGATCCGGTGAACGGCTATCTGCCCCAGGGCTGGACCATGGCGGAGTGGCGGGCAAGGCGCGAGAGCGATCCGAAGGCGGTCGAGAAGGCCGCGCGCGCCAGCATGAAGACGCATGTGAAGGCCATGGTCGATTTCTGGAACGCCGGCGTGCCGACGCTCGACTACGGCAACAACATCCGCCAGGTGGCGCTGGAGGAGGGGTTGGAGAACGCCTTCGCCTTTCCGGGCTTCGTTCCGGCCTACATCCGGCCGCTCTTCTGCCGGGGCATCGGGCCGTTCCGCTGGGCGGCGCTCTCGGGTGATCCGGACGACATCTACCGGACGGATCAGAAGGTGAAGGAGCTGATCCCCGACGATCCGCACCTGCATCAATGGCTCGACATGGCGCGCGAGCGCATCGCCTTCCAGGGGCTGCCGGCGCGGATCTGCTGGGTCGGGCTTGGCCAGCGGCACCGGCTCGGTCTCGCTTTCAACGAGATGGTGCGGAACGGCGAGTTGAAGGCGCCGGTGGTGATCGGGCGCGACCATCTCGACTCCGGCTCGGTCGCCTCGCCCAACCGCGAGACCGAGGCGATGCGGGACGGCTCCGACGCGGTCTCCGACTGGCCGCTCCTGAACGCGCTCCTCAACTGCGCGAGCGGCGCGACCTGGGTCTCGCTGCATCATGGCGGGGGCGTCGGCATGGGCTTCTCGCAGCATTCGGGCATGGTGATCTGCTGCGACGGCTCGGAGGAAGCGGATCGGCGCATCGCCCGCGTGCTCTGGAACGACCCGGCGACCGGCGTGATGCGCCACGGCGACGCGGGCTATGAGATCGCGCTCGACTGCGCGCGCGAGAACGGGCTGCGGCTCCCGGCGATCCTCGGGAACTGATGGCTCCGATGACGCGGGGACGCGCCGTTCCGGCGGTGATCGCCGTCGTCCATCGCGACGACGCGGTGTTGCTGGTGCGCCGGGGCCGCCCGCCCAATGTCGGAGCCTGGGGTTTTCCGGGCGGCAAGGTCGAATTCGGCGAGACGCTGCGCGCCGCCGCCGAACGCGAGACCTTGGAGGAAACCGGAATCCGCTGCGCGGCGGTCCGCGTACTCGACTGCCTCGACTCGATCGACCTCAGCGATGAACCGGGCTGGCACTATGTGCTGGTCGCCGTCCTCTGCCGCTGGGTCGAGGGCGAGCCGGTGGCGGGCGACGACGCGGCCGAGGCGCGCTGGGTCCCGGTCGCGGCGCTCGACGACTGGCCCGGCATCATCGCCGACGTGGCGCGGGTCGCGCGGCTGGGCGCGGAGTAGCGCCGGACGCGATCCGACCCGCCACCCGGGTCCGCCATCTTCCGTCGCAGGGGCGCCACCGGAACCGGAGGGTACTCCTGATCGAAAATGATTCTTGACGCGCGAGGCGAAAGCACCCCTGATCGCGCCAAGAGAGAATCCAGGAGACCAAGGTGGCGACGATTATTTCCGATGGTGAGCAGTTTGTTGGTGGGGCGGAGGACGACACCGTCCTGATCTGGGCGAACGATGTCGTCGCCGATGGCCGCGGGGGCGACGACTGGCTCTCCACCCGCCTCTTCTACGAGACCGCCGCTGGCATCAGCCTCTCTACCGAGTTGATCGGTGGGGCTGGCAATGATTTCCTGAAATCCGCGATGGGCCTCGCGGGCGCACCGGAGGATTACGAGATCCCCCTCTCGATGTCGGCGACCTTTGAAGGCGGCGCCGGCAACGACGGCATCTGGGCCGATTTCAGCTCCGCCTATGCCGACCGGTTCGTTTCGGCGGATGGCGGGGCCGGCGACGACCGCATCACCGTCACGGACTCGTTCGTTTATAGCGGGAACAACGAACCCCAGCCGCACCGCGCGGAGTCCGCGGTGCGGGGCGGGACCGGCGACGACGTGATCTCGATTGAACTCATCGACAATTTCGGTTTGGACCCGCTTGCCAATAGCGGGCGGGGAGCGAAGTCAACCGTCCATGGCATGGACGACGCCGACAGGATCACCTCCGATGTGGTGTCGGGATCGGGCGAAGCGGCCGAGAACTTTCTTTACGGCGGTGACGGCGACGACGAGATCGTGGCAAACGCCGCCACGGGCGCCGATTGGGGTGGAGGCCCCGCGTACAACCGCGCCCGGGGCGGCGAAGGCGACGACCTGATCGAGATGGAAGCCGCGTCGGACTCCGGCACTGTGACCAATTCGGCCACCGGCGACGCCGGAAGCGACACGATCTCCGTAGTCGGTACAACCTACTGGGGCTCGGCCTACAGCGACATCTCCGGCGACGCAGGCGACGACCGGCTGACGGCGCGAATTGAGACAGGCAACGAGTTCGTGGATGACTTTGCCTGGACCGCGGTCAACACCATCGAAGGCGGCGACGGAGATGACCGGATTACCGGCATCGTGAGCATCGGCGGGTCCATCGTCGAAACCAACGACTTCCTCTCCGAACTCTACGGCGGCGCGGGTGACGACATCATCACCGCGCGGGGCGGGTTCGACAATATCCTCGCCGGCAACCAGGGCGATGACACGCTACGCGGTTCGGGCAGCACCGACCGGCTGATCGGCGGGCAGGGCGCGGATGTGCTGCGCGGCGGCGGCGGTGAGGACGAATTCGTCTTCAAGGGCACCCGCGGCGAGGCGAGCGAACGCGACCGCGTCGCCGACTTCTCCCAGGGCGAGGATCGGTTCGACCTCTCGGCCATCGACGCCAATGTCTCCCGCGGCGGTAACCAGGCCTTCACCTTCGACGGCGGAACCGGCACGGGCCGCGCCTGGGTGGAAGAAGACGCGAACGGCAACGGCAGCCTGCTCTACGCCAACAACGGCCGCGGCACGCTGGTCGTGGCATTGAGCGACGGCCGGGCCATGGACGCGTCCGACTACGAGGCGGGCGACTTCCTGCTTTGAGACCCAAGGGGGCGCGCGGCCAGCGCGCCCCGCACGGGGCTCGGCGCGAAGTCGCGCTTCGGACCGCTCCGCCACCGTGGGTATCCCGAATTATCCCAGGACGATTATCGCCGCCCGATTGACGGGTCGCCCCCGAGCACGGGATAATATGCGAACGTATTGTTTCAGGGATAATCACCATGCCAACGATCATTACCGACGGCGAAACCTATGAGGGCGGCCCCGGCGACGACATCGTCCTGATTCGCGCCAACGACGTCACCGCCGATGGCAATGGCGGCGACGACCGACTCGTCACCCAGCTCTACCGCCAGACGGCGGACGGCGTCAGCCTCTCGACCGACCTCTCCGGCGGCACCGGTCACGACACCCTCACCGCCTCCATGGGGTTCGAGGACGCGCCGGATGACTACGACATCCCCCTCTCCATCTCGGCGACCCTCGACGGAGGCGCCGGCGACGACATCATCCGGGCCGAGCTCACCTCCGCCTATGCCGACCAGTTCTTCACGATCGATGCCGGCGACGGCGATGATCGGGTCACCGTCCGCCAGACGTTGTTCAATTGGGTGGACACCAACGACGCGAGGCACCGGTCCGAATCCGCCGTGCGGGCCGGCGGTGGCGACGACGTCATTTCGGTGGTGCTTCGGGAAGGCGGCTATACAGGCCTGACCGACGCTGGAACCGGAGTCAGCTCCACTGTCCATGGTTCGGATGGCGTCGACCGAATTACTTCCGATGTCACCTCATACTTCGGCTCCGACGCGGAGAACTTCCTCTATGGCGGCGATGGCGCCGACCGGATCGTGGCCGCGAGCGCGAGCACCGGCGGCGACTGGGGCTCTGGTTCCGCGTATAACCGCGCCCGGGGCGGCGAAGGCGATGACCGGATCGAGATGGAGGCTCAGTCCAACGAAGCGACCGCGACCAATTCGGCCACCGGCGACGCGGGGAACGACACGATCTCGGTCCTTGGCGTGACCTGGTGGGGCGCGGTTTACAACGATCTTTCGGGCGGCGACGGCGAGGACAGGCTGACGGCGCGGATCGAGACCGCCAACGAATACGCCGAGGAATTTCCCTCCACCGCGGTCAACACCATCGAAGGCGGCGACGGCGATGACCGGATCACCGGCGTCGTCAGCCTCGGAGACACCTTCGACGAAACCGGCGAGTTCCGTTCCGAGCTTTACGGCGGCGCGGGCGATGACGTCATCAGCGCGCGGGGCGGCTTCGACAACATTCTCGCCGGCAACCAGGGCGACGACACCTTGCGCGGTTCGGGCAGCACCGACCGGCTGATCGGCGGGCAGGGCGCGGATGTGCTGCGCGGCGGCGGCGGTGAGGACGAATTCGTCTTCAAGGGCACCCGCGGCGAGGCGAGCGAACGCGACCGTGTCGCCGACTTCTCCCAGGGCGAGGACCGCTTCGACCTCTCCGCCATCGACGCCAATGTCTTCCGCGGCGGCAACCAGGCCTTCACCTTCGACGGCGGAACCGGCACCGGCCGCGTCTGGGTGGAGGAAGCCCCGAACGGCAACGGCAGCCTGCTCCACGCCGACAACGGCCGCGGCACGCTGGTCGTGGCATTGAGCGACGGCCGGGCCATGGACGCCTCCGACTACGAGGCGGGCGACTTCCTGCTTTGAGACCCAAGGGGGCGCGCCGCCAGCGCGCCCCGCGTCGCACGGGGCTCGGCGCGAAGTCGCGCCCCGGACCGCGCGGCCACTGTGGGTATCCCGAATTATCCCAAGAAGAAAATCGCTGCCCGATTGACGATTCGCCCGCGAGCACGGGATGATCCGCGATCGTATTGTTTGAGGGATAATCACCATGCCAAATATCATTACCGACGGCGAAACCTATATAGGCAACCGCGCCGACGGAATCATCCTGATCATCGCCAACGACGTCACCGCCGATGGCGATGCCGGCGACGACCTGCTGACGGCGCGGATCGAGACCAGTAACGTGTGGATCGAGGAGTACCCCACCGCCGCCGTCAATACCATCGAAGGCGGCGGCGGCGATGACCGGATCACCGGTGTCGTCAGCCTCGGAGAGACCTTCGACGAGACCGGGGAATTCCGTTCCGAACTCTACGGCCGCGAGGGCGATGACCTTATCACCGCGCGGGGCGGTTTCGACAATATCCTCGTGGGCAACCAGGACGATGACACCTTGCGCGGGTCGGGAAGCACCGACCGGCTGATTGGCGGGCAGGGCGCGGATGTGCTGAGCGGCGGCGGCGGCGCGGACGAATTCGTCTTCGAGGGTCCTCGCGGCGAGACGAGCGAGCGTGACCAGATCCTCGCTTTCACCCAAGGCGAGGACAAGTTCGATATTTCCGCGATCGACGCCAATGTCTTCCAGGGCGGCAACCAGCGCTTCAGCTTCGATGACGGCACCGGCTCCGGCCACGCCTGGGTCGAGGAAGACCCCGATTCCAATGGCAGCCTGCTCTACGCCGACAATGGCCGTGGCGTGCTGGTCGTCTCGATCCGTGACGGCGGCATGGACGCCTCGGATTACGAGGCGAGCGACTTCCTGCTCTGATCCTGGTGGGCGCGCCGCGCGCCCATCATCGCATTGGAACGCGCGACGCCGACCAGTGGTCCGGCGTCGCGCACCGCTTGGCCGACGCCGGGTTTTCCCGGGCGCGGCGATTGCTCTGCGATTGACGCGCCGCCGGGGCATGGCGGATAGTTTACGAACCTTAATTTTCGATCATCATTTTTATCAGGGATAAACACGATGCCAACGATCATCGTCGACGGCGAGTCCTATGAAGGTGGGCCCGAGGATGACACCGTCCTGATCTGGGCGAACGACGTGGTCGGCGATGGCGGCGGGGGCGACGACTGGCTCTCCACGCGTTTCCTGTCCGAGACCGCCGCTGGCGTCAACCTGTCCACCCGGCAGATCGGCGGGACCGGCAATGATTATCTGAGGGCCGCGATGGGCCTCGAAGGCACGCCTGAGGACCACGATGTCCCGCTGTCGATGTCGGGGACATTCGAAGGAGGCGATGGTAACGACGGCATCTGGGTCGATTTCAACGCTGCCAATGCCGACCAGTTCGTCACCGTCGATGCCGGCGACGGCGACGATCGAGTCACCGTCAGCCAAGTTGTACCTAACCAGTTGGGTTTCAACAATAAAACCCACCACCTGGAATCCGCCGTCCGGGCCGGAGATTGCGACGATGCAATTTCGGTGTTGTTGCGTCTAGGCGATCGTTACGAAACTTTGCCCGGAGAAGGCGGAGCATCGTCCACCGTGCACGGCTCGGACGGCGCCGATACTATCACGTCCGAGGTTCATTCGTTTTGGTCTGACGCCGGGGCGGAGAACTTCGTCTATGGCGGTGACGGCGAGGATGAGATCTTGGCGATCGCATGGGGCGGAGAGCCCTCATACAACCGGGTGCGGGGCGGTGAGGGCGATGACCGGATCGAGATGAACGCGGTGACCAATTCGGCGACGGGCGACGCGGGGAACGACACAATCTCCGCGCTCGGTTCAGCCAACCACGGCTTGGCCCATAACGACATCTCTGGTGACGAAGGCGACGACCGGCTCGAGATCGAGGCCAGGTCGAGCACCGGAACCGCGGCGAATTCCGGCACTGGCGGCGAGGGCGACGACTGGATCGAGATGGTGGCCGACTCGGACACCGGAACCGCGACGAATTCCGCCACTGGCGACGCCGGAAATGATACGATCTCCGTGATCGGGAGAAACTACGGTGGCTCGTCCTTTAACGACATCTCTGGCGGCGAGGGCAACGACCGACTGACTGCCCGGATGGAACACACCCATCCGAACAGATACGCCGATCGCGCGGTCAACTGGGTCGATGGGGGCGCCGGCGATGACCGGATCACCGGCATCGGGATCATCGACCGAGCTTTCGACTCCTTTTCCGAGCTCTATGGCCGCGAAGGCGACGACCACATCACCGCGCGGGGTGGGTCCGACAACATCCTCGCTGGCAACCAGGGCGACGACACCTTGCGTGGTGGCGGAAGTTCAGACCGGCTGATTGGCGGGCAGGGCGCGGATTCTCTGCGCGGAGGCGGTGGCGATGACGAATTCGTCTTCATGTCGCCGCGCGGTTCGCTCGAGGAGCGAGATCGGATCGCGGACTTCACGCAAGGCAGAGACCTCATCGACATCTCCGCCATCGACGCCAATGTCTTCCGGACCGGCAACCAGGCCTTCATCTTCAACGACCTCAATGACTTCAACGACTTCAACGAGGCCACCGGCACCGGCCGCGCCTGGGTCGAGGAAGACCCCGACACCAACGGCACCCTGCTCTACGCCGACACCGGCCGGGGCATCCTCGTCGTCGCGATCCGCGACGGGCAGGACATGGATGCCTCGGACTACTGGGCGTTCGACTTCGTGCTCTGAGGCTCGAAGGGGCGCGTCGCGCGCGCGTCCCGCTCCGCCCGCGGGTTTTAAGACCAACGGATTCCGTGACCCCTGTGTCGCGGGCCCGCCAGGGGGGTGCGATGACGCCACGCGCATCGATCCGACTGCCCTCCGCGGATCGGTGCGGAACGCTCATTCCCTCCACCCGCGCGCCTCGCCCACGCGGCGGTTCCTCCGCCAGCGATACGTTTTGTCGCGGTGATCCCTCGTTGCAAAGGGCCCGAATGCCTTGATCGATAGGCGAAATTCCGCCTATGAAGGGGCAATTCAGAGTAAGCCGGAAACAATATTCGTCGTTTCCGGTGAAGGAGGGACTTAATGACGACGATTATCGAAGACAACGCCAGCCACACAGGCGGCGCGAGGGACGATCTTGTCCTCATCCGTGGAAACAATGTCTTCGCCGATGGCGCGGGTGGCAACGACTGGCTGAGCGCGCAACTCTACCGACAGACGGCGGCGGGCCTCAGCCTCTCCACCAGCCTGACCGGCGGGGCCGGTCATGATTATCTGATGGCCTCGTTGGGCCTCGAAGGCGAACCGGAGGACTTTGACATCCCGCTCTCGCTGTCGGCGACGCTCGACGGAGGTGCCGGCAATGACAGTATCTGGGCCGATTTCAACTCGGCCTATGCCGACCAGTTCGCAAACGTCGACGCCGGCGATGGCGACGACCGGATCACGGTCCGGCAAGACTATCATGCTGAATATAACGGCATCAATGAGACCCATCGCTCTGAATCCACTGTGCTGGCAGGAAACGGCGATGATGTGATCTCGGTACTGCTCCGAGAAGGCGGCCACACTGGTGTCGCCGATGGGGGGGTTGGAGCCCTGTCCACCGTCCATGGATCGGGTGGTGCCGACCGGATCACCTCCGATGTGCATTCGGGATCCGGTCCGGAGGCGGAGAACTTCCTCTACGGCGGTGACGGCGACGACGAGATCTCGGCGATCGCGTACGCGGGCGCCGATTGGGGAGGGGGTCCCGCCTACAATCGGGTTCGGGGCGGCGAAGGCGATGACCGGATCGAGATGGAGGCTGGGTCCGACGAAAAGACCTCCACCAACTCGGCCACCGGTGACGCGGGGAACGACACGATCTCGGCCCTTGGCCGGGTCCATTGGGGTTCGGCCTACAACGACCTTTCGGGTGGTGATGGCGACGACCGGCTGTCCGCGCGGATCGAGACGAGCGACTACGACGACAATATGGCCTTCAACGCGGTCAACAAGATCGATGGTGGGGAAGGTGACGACCGGATCACCGGGGTCGTGAGCATCGGTGGATCCATCGTTGAGACCGGAGAGTTCCGTTCCGAACTCTACGGCCGCGAAGGCGACGACACCATTACCGCGCGGGGCGGGTTCGACAACATTCTCGCCGGCAACCAGGGCGACGACACCTTGCGCGGTTCGGGCAGCACCGACCGGCTGATCGGCGGGCAGGGCGCGGATGTGCTGCGCGGCGGCGGCGGTGAGGACGAATTCGTCTTCAAGGGCACCCGCGGCGAGGCGAGCGAACGCGACCGCGTCGCCGATTTCTCCCAGGGCGAGGACCGCTTCGACATCTCCGCCATCGACGCCAATGTCTTCCGCGGCGGCAACCAGGCCTTCACNTTTCTCCCAGGGCGAGGACCGCTTCGACATCTCCGCCATCGACGCCAATGTCTTCCGCGGCGGCAACCAGGCCTTCACCTTCGACGGCGGAACCGGCACCGGCCGCGCATGGGTGGAAGAAGACCCGAACGGCAGCGGCAGCCTGCTCCACGCTGACAACGGCCGGGGCATCCTCGTCGTCTCGATCCGCGACGGCGGCGGCATGGACGCCTCGGACTACGAGGCGAGCGACTTCCTGCTCTGATCCCGACGGGGGCGCCAGGCGCGTCCCGCTCCGCGTTGAAACGCGCGCGACGCCGACCCGGGGTCCGGCGTCGCGCCGCCACGGCTGACGCCTGGGTTTTCCCGGGCGCGGCGATCGCTCTGCGATTGACGCGCCGCCGGGGCATGGCGGATAGTTTACGAACTTTAATTTTCGATCACATTTTTTATCAGGGATAAACACGATGCCAACGATCATCGTCGACGGCGAGTCCTATGAAGGTGGGCCCGAGGACGACACCGTCCTCATCTGGGCGAACGACGTGGTCGCCGATGGCGGCGGGGGCGATGACTGGCTCTCCACGCGTCTCTTTTATGAGGCCGCCGCTGGCATCAGCCTGTCCACCCGGCAGATCGGCGGGACCGGCAACGATTATCTGAAAGCCGCGATGAGCCTCGAAGGCCCGCCGGAGGACGATGATATCCCGCTCTCGATGTCGGGAACCTTCGACGCGGGCGACGGCGACGATGGCATCTGGGCCGAATTCACCTCCGCCTATGCCGACCAGTTTGTCACCGTCGATGCTGGCGACGGTGATGACAGGGTCACGGTCAGCCAACCTAGATTTGAACAATGGAGTTTCGACAACGAGAACCACCGTTCCGAATCCGCTGTTCGAGCAGGGGATGGCGACGATGTAGTCTCGGTCTTTCTCTGGGAAGGCGACTTTGAATCCTTGGCCGACGCCGGGACGGGCGCGATGTCGACGGTCCACGGCTCGGACGGGGCCGACAGGATCACGTCCGAGGCTCATTCATCCTCTGGCGGCGGGGCCGAAAATTTCCTCTACGGTGGCGACGGCAAGGATGAGATCAAGGCGAGCGCGTCCACCGGCACCTACGAGGGCCTCGCTGGCCCAGCCTACAACCGCGCGCGAGGCGGTGAGGGCGACGACCGGATCGAGATGGAGGCCACCACGTCAGCCCTCGGTACCCTCACCAATTCAGCCACTGGCGATGCCGGAAACGATACGATCTCCGTGTACGGTATGAGTTGGTCGGCCTCGGCCCAGAGCGACATCTCCGGTGGCGAGGGCGATGATCGGCTGACCGCCCGGATCTATGTCGACAACGAGTTTGTCGGTGACTACGTCTACAGCGCGGTCAACAGGGTCGATGGTGGCGCCGGCGAGGACCGGATCACCGGCATCATAAGCACGGCCTTCGACCAGGAGACCGGCGACTTCTTTTCCGAACTCCACGGCCGCGAGGGCGACGATCTCATCATCGCCCGGGGCGGATTCGACAACATCCTCGCGGGCAACCAGGGCGATGATACGCTGCGTGGCTCGGGCTATTCCGACAGGCTGATTGGCGGGCAGGGCGCGGATGTGCTGAGCGGCGGCGAAGGCGAGGACGAATTCGTCTTCATGAGCCCGCGCGGCGCGGCGAGCGAGCGTGACCGGATCCTCTATTTCGCCCGAGGCGAGGATCGGATCGATATCTCCGCCATCGATGCCAATGCCTTCCGGGGCGGCGATCAGGCCTTCCGGTTCGACGGGAGCAGCGGCACCGGCCGCGCCTGGGTCGAGGAAGACCCCGAATCCAACGGCGGCCTGCTCTACGCCGACACCGGCCGGGGCATTCTCGTCGTCGCGATCCACGAGGCCGGCAACATGGACGCTTCGGACTACGAGGCGAGGGATTTCCTGCTCTGAGGCTCGAAGGGGCGTGCCACCGGCGCGTCCCCGCATCTCAATGGAATGCGCCGCGCCGACTCGTGGTCCGGCTTCGCGCGCCGTCACGGCCGACGCCCGGATTTTCCGGGCGGGCGGATCGCTCCGCGATTGACGCGTCGCTGGGGCATGGCGGATAGTTTACGAACTTTAATTTTCGATCATGATTTTTATCAGGGATAAATACGATGCCAACGATCATCGTCGACGGCGAGGCCTATGAAGGTGGCCCCGGCGGCGACACCGTCCTCGTTCGTGCCAACAACGTCACCGCGGAGGGCAACCGCGGCGACGACTGGCTCTCCACCCAGCTCTACCGCCAGACGGTGGAGGGCGTCAGCCTCTCGACCGACCTCTTCGGCGAGGCAGGCGATGACATCCTCATGACCTCCATGGGCCTCGAGGGCTCCCCGGACGACTACGAGATCCCGCTCTCGATCTCGGCGACCCTCGACGGGGGCGCCGGCGACGATGACATCTGGGCCGACTTCAACTCCGCCTTCGCCAGCCAATACGTGACGGCCGACGCCGGTGACGGCGACGATCGGGTCACCATCAGCCAGGCGTTCATCGACGAGGCCAACAGCGGCAACGAGATGCACCGCTCCGAAGCCATGGTGCTGGCCGGCAATGGCGACGACGTGATCTCGGTTCTGCTCCGGGAAGGCGGCTACATCGGCGTGACCGGCGGCGATATCGGTACCCTCTCCACCATCCATGGCTCCGCCGGCGCCGACGACATCACCTCCGATGTCGCCTCATGGTCGGGCGCCGACGCGGAGAATTCTCTCTACGGCGGTCATGGCGCCGACACGATCAGGGCCATCGCGAGCGCGCGGGCCGATTGGGGCGGGGGCTATGCGTACAATCGGGTCCGTGGCGGCGAAGGTGACGACCGGATCGAGATGGAAGCCGACGCCGACGAGAGAGCGGCGACCAATTCGGTCACCGGCGACGCCGGGAACGATACGATCTCGGTCCTGGGCGTGACGTTATGGGGATCGGCCTACAGTGACATCTCGGGCGGCGCGGGCGACGACCGGCTGACGGCGCGGATCGAGACCTCCAACGAAAACGTCGAGGATTATCCCGTCACCGCGTTCAACAGCATCGAAGGCGACGCCGGCGACGACCGGATCATCGGCGTCATCAGCCTCGGAGACACCTTCGACGAGACCGGCGAGTTCTATTCCGCGCTTTACGGCGGAGCGGGTGACGACCATATCACCGCGCGGGGCGGCTTCGACAATCTCCTCGCGGGCGGCCGGGGCGACGACACCCTTCGCGGTTCGGGCAATTCCGACCGGCTGATCGGCGGGCAGGGCGCGGATGTGCTGCGCGGCGGCGGGGGCGAGGACGAGTTCGTCTTCAGGAGCGCGCGCGGCGAGACGAGCGAGCGCGACCGTGTCGCCGACTTCACCCAGGGCGAGGACCTGATCAACCTCTCCGGCATCGACGCCGATGCGTCCCGGAGCGGCAACCAGACCTTCAGGTTCGGCGACCTGACCGGCACTACCCGCGCCTGGGTCGAGGAAGATCCCGACTCCAACGGCAGCCTGTTCCACGCCGATAACGGCCGGGACGTGTTGGTCATCTCGATCCGCGACGGCGGCGGCATGGATGCCTCGGACTACGAGGCGGGCGACTTCCTGCTCTGATCGACACTCCCGTCCGCGCCGCTCCGGTGGCGCGGACGCCCGCGGCTGGCGCGCGAAACGTGTTGCAAATCCCGCCCCGGCCAGTTAGCTAACCCCTCGCGAGGCGACGTGGCGGAGTGGTGACGCAGCGGATTGCAAATCCGTCCACACCGGTTCGATTCCGGTCGTCGCCTCCATTGTTCCAGTTCGATAGCGTCCTGAGCAGGGGACCGGTGGCTTGTGTCTGAAAGTCCCGGTTTCGGATGCCCTGGTGCATTCATTGACCGCATTTCGCAAGTGGCGAAGGAACTGTGCATGAGGGCACTAGTCGCAGCGTTGTTCCTCCTAGCGCTTAGCGCATGCTCTACCAACACGCGCCAACTCTCCATCGAGACAAACCCTTCTGGCGCCACATTCTACGAGGAAGGCACCGGCGCGACGCACCAAGCTCCCATCACTCTGTATTATTCTCTGCCCGAGACCAGCCGTGAAGCCGACGGCTGCTTCACGATCCGCCCCTACGTGATCTACTGGACGAGCGGGGCAGCGGTGCAGGGCGCAAACCGGCTGTGTGGGGACAACCTGCAGTGGGCGATGAGATACGATCGCCCCGTGGGCCATCCCAACCTTGCTGCCGACCTTCGCGTCGCTCAATACCAGCAGGCGCAAGCGCAGTTCTTAGCGCAGCAGCAACAATTGGCGGCCGCGGAGACGCTTGCGGCGATCGCAGGGACCGCCGTGCAGGGCTTGGCCAACAACCAGACGGCGCAAGTTAGCGCCCCGCAAATCATGCAGGAGCGGCGGGTTCGTTGTAGTTCTAGGGTCGTGTTCAGTACCATCTACACCGACTGCAATTAGCCGAGGGGGGGGTGAACTGTCACGCAACCCAAGAATCTGCCTGGGCTGGAAACTATATCCGTGGATGTTCGTTGTGCTTTCTGCGGTCGTGCCCCGGGGCGCGGTGTAGCTGGCGGCGGTCATCGGGTTTCTCGGTAGGGTCGGGTTGCGACAGCCAACCTGAACCGAGGGATGCCCCGATGACCAAACCCGTGATGGACTTGCGCGCTCTGGTGGAAAAGAGCTCTAATGCCGACCTGCTGCGCGAGATGCTCTTGGAGGCGGTCGCGCAGCGATCATTCGATCCGGTGGATCGAATGAAGGCGGAAAGAGGCCGGAGGCCGGCTTCGCCGCCGAGCGGTTGATGGAGCTCGAGGTGGGCGCGAAGACTGGCGCGGAATACGGCGAGAAGTCTTCCGACCGTCTGGCTCAGCGTAACGGCTATCGTGACCGGGACTGGCAAACCCGGGCTGGCAGCGTCGAGCTGCGGATCCCTGGTTCGCGCATCGGATCCTACTTCCCTTCGTTCCTCGAGCCGCGCCGGTCCGTCGAGAAGGCGCTGACCGCGTTCGCCATTGTCTCTCGGACCGATGGCGTTCCAATGGCTCACTCCAGGAGGCCTACGTCCATGGGGTCTCGACCCGCGCGATGGATGACCTCGTGCACGCCATGGGCGGTACCGGGATTTCCAAGAGCGCGGTCAGCCGGCTCTGCGAGGAGCTCGACGAGAGGGTGGATGCCTTTCTGACCCGGCCCATCGAGGGCGAATGGCCCCCTACCTCTGGATCGACGCCACCTATCTGAAGGCACGCCAGGGCGGCGTTCGCCATCGCGCTCGAACCGGTGGCGCCTCGATGGCTCACCGTCAGCGTCGCGCTCGCCATTGTGCTCGCACCAATGGCGCACAATGGCTCGCCGCTCGCGGTCGGCGTCAACACCGATGGCCGGCGCGAGGTCCTGGGCATGGCGATTGGCGCCTCGGAAGCCGAGCCCTTCTGAACCGAGTTGCCTCACGCGACCTCGTTCGCCGAGGCCTGGCCGGCGTGAAGCTGGTGATCAGCGACGCGCACGAAGGCATCAAGGCCGCCACGGCGCGCGTCCTGTCCACGACCTGGCAGCGCTGCGTCGTGGGGCCGTTGAAAAACAGCCAAAGTCCTGATTCCATACCGCTACCGGATGGAGAGGTGGCGGATGTTGCAGCGGCGCGCACGGGGTCAGCTGGAGTTCTTCGTCAGCTGGACACCCTGAAGGACCTCTCGCTTTGACGAGCCTTGGGTGATTCCGTGGCTTTGGCGGCG